>JALOQG010000145.1 GCA_025453505.1 Myxococcota bacterium
GGACGAGCAGGCGGAGCCCGTCGAGAGCGCCACGTCGCGGAGCGCGACGACCAGCGCGTCCGCCTCGATGCCTTCGATGGCCACGTTGAGATTGCCGGCGAGGCGCGCGGTCGCGTGACCGTTGCGCGCGACGCCTCCGACGGACGCCAGCCGCTCGAAGAGGCGCTCGCGCAGCGCCGCGATGCGCACCGCCTCGGAGTCCCGCTCCGCCATCGCGATCTCGACCGCGCGCCCGAAGCCGACGATCAGGGGCACGGGCAGCGTGCCGGGCCGCAGGCCGCGCTCGTGACCGCCGCCGTAGAGGAGCGGCTCGATGCGCACGCGCGGACGGCCGGAGCGCACGTAGAGCGCGCCGATTCCCTTCGGACCGTAGAGCTTGTGCGCGGTCAGCGAGAGCAGATCGAACCCGCTGCTCGCGACGTCGAGCGGCACCTTGCCGACGGCCTGTGCGGCGTCGCTGTGAAAGAGCACGCCACGCGCGCGGCAGATCGCCGCGATCGCGTCGATCGGCTGGAGCACCCCGATCTCGTTGTTCGCCGCCATCACCGAGACGAGCGCCGTGCGTTCGGTCAGCACCGCCTCGATCGCGCCCGGGTCGACGAGTCCGTCGCGATCCACGCTCACGACGGTGACGTGGAACCCCTCGCGCGCGAGCGCCTCGCACGGCTCGAGCACCGCGCGGTGTTCGGTCGCGGCCGTCACGACGTGATCCGCGCCGCGGGCTCGCGCCGCGCGCGCGACACCGAGGATCGCGAGGTTGTCGCTCTCGGTGGCGCCGCTCGTGAAGACGATCTCGGCCGGTTCGCGCGCCCCGATCGCGCGGGCGATCGCCTCGCGCGCGATCTCGACCGCCGCCTCGGCGCGCCAGCCATACGCATGCGTCCGGCTCGCGGCGTTCCCGAATTCGCGATCGAACCAGGGAAGCATCGCCTCGACCACCCGCGCGTCCGCCGGCGTGGTGGCCTGGTGGTCGAGGTAGATCAAATCAGGCGCCGAACGATTGCCCGCAACCGCAAGTGCTCTTGGCATTCGGGTTGTTGATCTTGAAGCCCGACTCCTGGAGCGTGTCGACGTAGTCGAGCGTGGTGCCGGCCAGGTAGGCGGCGCTCTTGTCGTCCACGATCACCTTGACCGGACCGGCGTGGAACTCGTTGTCGGCGTCGCCGATGCGGTCGTCGAAGCCGAGCTGGTACTGCAAGCCGGAGCAGCCGCCGCCGATCACCTTGAGCCGCAGGCCGTGCGATTCGAGCTTGCCGTCGCGGTCGAGCAGCGACTTGATGCGATCCTGCGCGGCCGAGGTCACCTCGATGATCGACATTCGGATCTTCTCCCAAGTGGACGCCGCGCAAAGATAAACGGACTCGACTTCGAGTCAACGCGAAGGCTTGCGCAGGTGCAGGAAGATCTCGCGATTCCCCTTGGGGCCGTGGACTCGAGAGTCCACCCGCGCGATCTCGATCCAGCCTAGCTCGCGACAGGCATCGCGCACCGCATCGACCGCGGACGCGCGCAGGCCGTCGTCGCGCACGACGCCGCCCTTCCCCACCTGCTCGCGCCCGACCTCGAACTGCGGCTTCACGAGCAGCAGCCATTGCGCCGCCGGCGCGACGGCGGCCAGGGCGGGCACCACCAGCCGCAGCGAGATGAAGGCGAGATCCGCGACGACGAGATCGATCGGTTCGGAGATCTGCTCGGGAGTGAGCGCGCGCGCATTGGTGCGTTCGAGCACGACGACGCGCGGATCGCCGCGCAGCTTCGCATCGAGCTGTCCGTAGCCGACGTCCACGGCGCACACGCGTGCAGCGCCACGCTGGAGCAGGCAGTCCGTGAAGCCGCCGGTCGAGGCGCCGAGATCGAGACACGCGAGCCCCGCCGGATCGACGCCGAGATCGTCGAGCGCGCCGGCGAGCTTGTCGCCGCCGCGCGACACGAACCGCGATCCGCTCGCACGCAGCTCGACCGCAGACGCGGGCGCGATGCGCGTGCCGGGCTTGTCGATCACGGCGCCGTCGACGGCGACCACCCCGCTCATCACGAGCGCCTGCGCCTTCGCGCGACTCTCCGCGAGGCCGTCGGCGACGAGTCGTTCGTCGAGCCGGAGCTTCTTGGCCGCCATGACGGGCGTGCGTACCATGCGGCCACCGATCGGTCATCCCGGGGCGAGCCCGCCCCCTCGCCGGAGGTCGTCGATGCTGCGCTGGGTCCCCTTGGCTCCGATGTCCCTGCTCGCGTTTGCCGTCATCGTCGCGGCCGGCCCCGCGTCAGCCCAGTTCGTCGAGAGCCAGGTGCGCGCCCGCTCCGAGGACGATCACGACCCGATCTACCACGAGCAATGCGATCCGAGTCCGAGCACCGACCCCGAGGAGACCTGCGGCTGCGACCCCTTCGCGCCGGGCGGCGGGGGCGACGAGCCCGACGAGAAGTGCAGCATCGACGGCGATCTCTTCCGCTTCACCAACGCGCCGGGCGTGCGCGTCACCGCGGGTTCCTTCGCTTGCGACATCGAGTCCTGCGTCTTCAACGGCGACCCGCCGGACCACGGCCTCGGCGTCGCCGAATCGGACATGGGCCTGAACTTCGTGCACGCGTTCTCCGAGAACTGGCTCCTGATTCCGGCCGAGGACTACTTCGTCGACGACGCGGGCGGCGCGTTCAGCCAGTGGAACGACGACCTCTCGTTCACGACCGCCGTACCGGATCTCGTGGCCTCGACGCTGCGGACGACCTTCCGCGTGCGCGGCAGCTGGCAGGACCGGGCGTGCTTCACCGTGTACGCCAGCACCCACACGGTCCCCGCGACACCGGGCGGAGGCAGCGACTTCGTCTCGTTCGCAAACCGGGGCCTCTTCCCGGGCGCCACGCTCTGCCTCGGCGTCCTCGGCGGCCCGCCGCCCGGCTTCACCGATTACGACGCCGAGGACGGCGCGATCGACCTCGCCATCCCGATCGAGATCCCGATCGTGGTGCCGTCCACCGTGCGGGTCTTCGGCCAGCTCAAGGCCTGGGCGAACGGCGACGACTCCTTCGTCACCGGCCCGAACGGCGGCCTCGAGATGACGATCGAGCGCATCGAGGTCCCGCTCGGCGTCGACGTGAGTTCGGCGGCCGGCGCGCTCGCTTCCTACAACGTGCCGGAACCGACGGCGGCGACCTGCGCCGCGCTCGCGTTCGCCGCGCTGCTCGCTTTGCGCCGGCGCTGATCAGCGCCCGAGGAGGCCCCGCGCCGCGCGCGCGATGCCTTCGGCGTCGAGGCCGAAGCTGGCGCGGAGCGTCGCGGGATCGCCGTGCTCGACGATGCGGTCCGGGATCGCGAGGCAGTGCACCGGCACCGCGATTCCGGCCTCGGCGAGCGCCTCGAGCACCGCCGATCCGAAGCCGCCCGCCGCCGACGCCTCTTCGACCGTCACCACCGCGCGACAGCGCTGCGCGAGCGCGAGGATGCGTTTCGTGTCGAGCGGCTTCGCGAAGCGCGCGTTCACCACGGCGGCGGAGATGCCCTCCTCGCCGAGCGCGTGCGCCGCCTCGAGCGCCACGTGCGCCAGCGTGCCGAGCGCCAGCACGGCGACCTGGTCGCCGTCGCGCAGCAGCTCGGCCTCGCCGATCGGGATCGTCTTCATGTCCGGATCGAGCGACACGCCGAAGCCGTTGCCGCGCGGATAGCGCACCGCGGCCGGGCCGGGGTGGTCGATCGCGGTCTTCAGCATGTGGCGCAGCTCGTTCTCGTCCTTCGGCGCCATCACGATCATGTTCGGCAGCGCGCGCAGGTAGGCGACGTCGTAGAAGCCCTGGTGCGTGGCGCCGTCCGCGCCGACGAGGCCTGCGCGGTCGATCGCGAAGGTCACGTCGAGTCCCTGGATGCAGACGTCGTGCACGACCTGGTCGAAGGCGCGCTGCAGGAAGGTCGAGTAGATCGCCGCGACCGGCTTCATGCCTTCGGTCGCGAGTCCGGCCGCGAAGGTGACGGCGTGCTGTTCGGCGATGCCGACGTCGTAGTAGCGGTCCGGGTGCACGGCCTGGAAGCGGTCGAGCCCGGTGCCGTCGGGCATCGCGGCGGTGATCGCGACGATGCGCGGATCCTCGTCGGCGAGCCGGATCAGCGCGTCCGAGAACACGCGCGTGTAGCTCGGCGGGCCGGCCGCGGCCTTGCGCATCTCGCCCGACTCGATCTCGAACGGCGTGACGCCGTGGTACTTGAACGGATCCGCCTCGGCCGGCGCGTAGCCGTGGCCCTTGGCGGTCAGCGCGTGGATCAGGATCGGGCCCTCGCCGCCCTCGAGCATGCGGCGCGCGTTCTCGAAGGTCTCGAGCACGTCGTCGACGCGGTTGCCGCGGATCGGGCCGAGATACCGGAAGCCGAGCGCCTCGAAGAGCAGGCTCGGAGAGATGAAGGCCTTGAACGACTCCTCGGCCTTGTGCGCCCACTCGACCATGTCGCCGGGCAGCGTGCCGAGGAAGTCCTTCGCGTAGCTCTTCAGCCGCCGGACCAGCGGCTTCGACATCTTGCGCGACAGGAACGACGAGAGCGCGCCGACGTTGGGTGCGATCGACATCTCGTTGTCGTTCAGCACCACCAGCAGGTTCTTCTGCTGCAGCTCGCCGGCGTGGTTCAGCGCCTCGAAGGCCATGCCGCTGGTCATGCCGCCGTCGCCGATCAGCGCGATCGCGAAGCCGGGTTCGCCGCGGTGCTGCTTGGCGCGTGCGATGCCCAGCGCCGCGGAGATCGAAGTGCCGGCGTGCCCGGCGCCGAAGTGGTCGAAGCGCGACTCCTCACGGCGCAGGAACTTGCCGATGCCGCCTTGCTTGCCGATGCGATCGAAGACGCCGCGGCGGCCGGTCAGCAGCTTGTGCGCATAACCCTGGTGGCCGACGTCGAGCACGAGCCGGTCGGTGGGCGTGTCGAACACGTGATGGATCACCGTGATCAGCTCGACCGCGCCGAGACTCGACGCGAGGTGGCCGCCGGTCTTCGCGACGCGCTGCACGATCTCGTCGCGGAGCTCGCAGCAGAGGGCTTCGACCTGCTCGCGCGGAAGCGCTCGCACGTCGGCCGGGCTCTCGATCCGATCCAGCAACCGCTCGCTCATCTGTTCTCCATTCATCGGTCCCGCCAGACTGCAAAACGCGCCAGCTCGCGCAGCGCCGCGGCGCGCGCGCCGAACGGTTCGAGTGCCGCGAGCGCATCTTCGAGCAGGGATTCGGCGCGGGCGCGCGCGGCGTCGGCGCCGATCACCCGCACGAGCGAACAGGCCTCGTCCACGTCGCGATCGAGCCAGTCGTCGGCGATCTGGAACGCGACCCCGACGTCGTCCGCAAAGCGCCGCAGCCGCTCGAGCGAAGCGCCGTCGCCTCCGCCGAGTCGCGCGCCGCCGACGACCGCCGCCGCGAAGAGCGCGGCGGTCTTGCGGCGCTGCACCGACTCGACACCGGCCGCCGTCGCACCGTCGCGCGGGAAGGCGAGATCGTCGGCCTGGCCGCCCACGAGCTGCCGCGATCCCGCCGCGTGCGCGAGATCGCGCAGCGCTGCCGCGACGCGTGCGGGCTCGTGATGTTCGACGGAGTGCGCGAGGCCTTCGAAGGCGGCGGCGAGCAGCGCGTCGCCCGCGAGCACCGCGACGGCTTCGCCGAAGAGCTTGTGCACGGTCGGACGGCCGCGGCGCAGGTCGTCGTCGTCCATGCACGGCAGGTCGTCGTGAACGAGCGACCAGGTGTGGACCAGCTCGACTGCCGCGGCCATCTCGACGGCGCGCGCGGGCGGCGCTCCGACGGCCTCGGCGGCCGCAAACGCCAGCGCCGGCCGCAGGCGCTTGCCGCCCGGGAAGATCAAGTGACGCATCGCCGTGTGGAGCGCCACGGGCGGCTCCGTGACCGCCGGCAGCCAGGCCTCGAGCGCGGCGTCCACGAGCGGCGTGCGCTCGGCCAGATACGCCTGCGCGTCCACTACTCCGCCTCCGGACCGAGCGGGCGCGTCGTCGTGCCGGTGCCGTCGCGCAGCAGCTGCTCGACGCGCCGCTCCGCGCTCTCGAGCTGCGCGCCGAGCCCCCGCGAGAGGCCGACGCCCTCCTCGAACACGGCCAGCGCCTCCTCGAGGGCGAGCTCGCCCGATTCCAGCCGCTCGACGATGCCCTCGAGGCGGCGGAGCGCGGCCTCGAACGAGAGGGCGTCGGTCGCGGGATCGGGCATCGTGGCGCCGAAGCTAGCGTCAGGGTCGCGTGAGTCAACGCGGCAGGCCGCCGAACCCTTTGGAAAACAAGGAGATTCTCAGCTCTCGGCAACGTCGGTGACGCGCGCCTCGACGCGTCCCTCCGCGACGCGCACGACGATCGCATCGCCCGGCGCGACGTCGCGCGCGCGGCGCACCACGCGGCCGTCGTCGCTGCGACGCGCGATCGCGTAGCCACGCGCGAGCACCGCGAGCGGCGAGAGCGAATCGAGGCGTCCGACTGCGAGCGCGACCCGCGTGCGCGACGCCGTGAGCAGGGCCGCCTGGGCCGCGGCCAGGCGTTCGGCGCTGCGTGCGAGGCGCTCCTGGCGCGCGGCGATGCGCGCCGCCGGCGAGAGGTGCCGCAGCGCCGCAGCCCACGCGAGAAGCCGCTCGCGACCCGCGCCGAGCCGCGCATCCACGGCGCCGACGAGACGCTGCTCCGCCCGCGCGAGCCGATCTGCGAGTGCGCGCCGATCCGGCACGACGAGCGCCGCCGCCGCCGATGGCGTCGGCGCGCGCGCATCGGCCGCGAGATCCGCGATCGTGACGTCCGTCTCGTGTCCCACGCCCGCCACGATCGGCACCGGACAGCGTACGATCGCGCGCGCCAGGACCTCGGCGTTGAACGGCCACAGATCCTCGAGCGAGCCGCCGCCGCGCACCAGCAGGATCACGTCGACCTCGGGCCGCGCGGCGAGCAGCTGCAGCGCTTCCACGATCTCGATCTCCGCCGCAGGTCCCTGCACGCGCGC
>JALOQG010000146.1 GCA_025453505.1 Myxococcota bacterium
AGCCACGAACCGGTCACCACGGACACGACGACGCAGAGCCGGAAGAAGAGCTCGAAGAGCGCGCGATCGCGCATGCGCTCGCGCGCCTGCATGTACGCCCACGTGCAGGAGGCGAGCGCCTGCGTCGGCAGCGCGATCAGGACGAACGGCAGCCACTCCGCCGCGACCGGGTCGAAGGCCCAGTACGGCGATCGCGCGAAGAGCGCGACGCCGGCCGCGACGACCACCGAGACGCCCGCGACCAGCCAGGTGCCGCGCGCGAGCACCGACCACGCGCGACTCTCTTCGCGCTCCATCGCTCCGAAGCGCGCGATCGACGTCGTCACGCCCGCCGTGCCGAGCAGCGCCGCGATGCTCATCGTCGAGTAGACGATCGCGAGGTGACCGATGCCCGACGCGCCGAGCAGTCGCGCGAGGATCATGTTCTGCACGAAGCCGAGGGCCATCATCAAGCCCTGCGCAGCGGACAGGTCGAGAACGCCGCGGCGATACGCCTGGCGCAGCGCATCCAGCGAGGCGCGGACCCCGACCCTCACGCGTGGTTCCGGTCGCGTCCCGATCGGTGGGCCCACGCGCGCATGCCTCCTGCCCGGATCGGGCGATCGCCGGAGCGGGGATCCGGGCACCGGTCGTTCTGGCCCATCGGGCGATCGGCTTCCTTGCTGGACGGGGAGCGGGTAACGTATCAGGTCGCGCGGGGCCCGGCGGCCCGCAGGACCTGTCGGCCGATCCGAGCGATCGATTCCAGCAACACGAGCCGGGGCCGGAGGTCGAATCGCTTGAGGCTCGTGCGACGCATCGCCCATGCCCTGCGCGAACGCGCGCGCGAGCGGCGGGTCTGGCTGCGGCAGGTCGCGCGCGTCGAGGGGACGATCGCCTGGGGCGTCCACCTCGCCGTGCATCCCGACAGCACACTGACGCTCGGCCGCGGCGCGTCGCTCGGCCACGGCACCGTCGTCGCGGTGAAGCCGGGCGCGCACGGACCGGGCGCGCTGCACGTCGGGAAGGGGACCTACGTCGGCGAGTCCAACAACCTGCGCAGCGAAGGCGCCGAGATCCGCATCGGCGAGCAGTGCCTGATCTCGCAGTTCGTTTCGCTGATCGCATCGGGACACGGCTACGAGCGGCGCGATCTGCGCATCGTCGAGCAGCCGGTTCCGGCGAAACTCGGCGTGACGATCGGCGACGACGTGTGGATCGGCTGCAATGCCGTCGTGCTACCGGGCGTCTCGATCGGAGCGGGCGCCGTGGTCGCGGCGGGAGCGATCGTCACGCGCGACGTGGCTCCGTATTGCATCGTCGCGGGCTCGCCGGCCCGCGTGGTGGGAGAGCGGCGCTGATCGGAAACGCGCGGCGAGGCTCGGACCGGCCGGCGCTTCACTGCATCGCGCGACGGGACGATCTACCACGGCGAGCAGCGAGAGGAGTCCGATGAGCGCGGGGTCGGATCGGGGCGCCCACTTCGGCGCGGCCATCGCGGTCGCTGGCGGAGTCGCCGTCGGATGGGGCTGGAACCACGCCCTCTCGGGGACGGCCACGGCCCTGCTCGTCCCGGGCAGCATCGCCGGCGCCGCGACGCTGGCGTGGTTCTGCGTCCCGCTCGTGCGCGGCATCTGCCCGCAGCGGCCCGCCCTCGCGATGGGAGCGGCCGCATTCCTCGTCTTCGGCGTCCTGCCGGCCGCCGTCTCGCTGCCGGCACTCCGGCTCTTCTCCGGCGAGGTCTACGCGATCCTCGCCGCGGCGGCGCTCGCGCTCGCAGCATGCATCCTCGCGCGCATGGGCCGGATCGCGGTCGGCGTGGCATTGGCGACCGCTGCTGCCTGGACCTTCTGGTCTTCGCCCCCCGTGCCCGATCTGCTCCCCGCGGCGCCGTCCTTCGCCGCGCCGATCGAGTCGCCGATCGTGAAGCGCGTCGCGGTGATCGGGATCGACAGCGGTGACTGGCGCGTGCTCGATCCGCTGCTCGAAGCGGGCGAGCTCCCGCATCTCCGCAGCCTGATCGAGCGCGGCGCTTCGGGCGTGCTGCGCTCGGTCGAGCCGACCTACTCGCCGGTGGTGTGGGCTTCGGTCTTCTCGGGCAAGACGCCCGACAAGCACGGCATCACGGGATGGTTCGACGCGCACAGCGCGAATCGCCGCGCGCGGATGTTGTGGCGCATGGTCGGTGCGGCCGGGCATCCGTCCGTGGTCGTGAACGTGCCCGGCACCTGGCCGCCCCGGAAATCCAGCGGCGTCGTGGTGTCGGGCTTCCCGATTCCCACGCTGCTGCGTGCGCCGGCGCTCGAAGCGCAACAGGTGCTCGGACACGTACTTGCGACCGAAGATCGCCCGGGGTCGCTCGTTCCCACCCGCGTGCTGCGGCAAAGCGGCGCGCACGCCGACGGCGACGTGATCGTCGGCGAGGTACAGCTCCCGCTGCGCACGCGAGTGCGCCACACGTGGATCGACAAGCTCGATCGGCGCCGCCTGCTGCCGCCCCGTCTCGCGCGCGTGCCGGTGCGTTTCGACGCGGGCATCACGGGCAAACGCGGCATCGAGATCGCGGGACAGGCGGCCGAACTCGCGTCGGGCGAGTGGTCGGACTGGCTTCGCACGCGTGTCGCGGGGCACCCCGTGCGCTTCCGGGTGCGGGCGCTCGAGGAAGGCGGCTTCTACGTCACGCCGTTCTACCAGGATCCGATCGATCCCGTGTACCGCTTCACCAGCGATGCGCAGATGCTGGAGAGCGTGCTGGGCGACGAGATGTACGTCGTCGAGAGCACCGGCTGGCGCGCGGCGCAGGACGCCGAGCTGCGCACGCCGCTGGTCGAACACCTGCGCGACGTCGAGGAGCAGCACCTGCGCACCGCGCAGGCGCTCGCGGCGCGCATCCCGGACTGGAAGCTCTTCGCTCACGTGATCACGTTGACCGATCGCACCTCGCACGCCTTCTGGCGCTTCCACGATCCCGACGGCTACCCGCCCATGGACGCCGCAGAGCTGGCCGCCAACCGGGAGCGCCTCCACGACGCCTACCGCTTCGCCGACGCGCAGCTCGGCGAGCTGCTCGCGATGCTCGGCGACGACACCACGATCTTCATCGCCAGCGACCACGGCTCCGCGAAGACGCCCGGCTCCGAATGGGGCGGCCACCGCCTCGAAGGCATCTGGATCGCCGCGGGACCGGGCATCCGGCCCGCGCGCGAACGCCGCGAGATCAGCGTGCTCGACGTCACGCCGACGCTGCTCGTCGCGCTCGGACTTCCGTGGGCGAACGACATGGACGGCGTCGCGCGCCTCGAGCTCTTCGACACGGCCGTCGAGTCGCGCGAGATCGCGAGCTACGAAACCGAAGACGCCGTGGTCGTGACGCAGCAGATCGATTCGACCACCGAGAACCAGCTGCGCAGCCTCGGCTACGTGGAATGAGCGCAGCGGGGCGGCCCGCGAGCGATCCGGAGGATTCGTGCGGCAGGTGTTCCTCTCGAAGAGCGGAGCGATCCAGGTCGAAACGGCGCCGGCGCCGGGCTGCGGCCCGGGCGAGGTGCTGATCGACGTCGCGTACTCCGTCATCAGCACCGGCACCGAGACGGCGTCGATGGTGGGCGCCGACCTGCGCTCGCGACTCGACCAGGCGATGAAGATGGCGCGCCTCGGTGTCACGCGGCTGCGCACGCGCGGCCTCGACGAAGTGCTGCGCAAGGCGAAGGTGCGCGAAGGAATCTCTTCGCCGATGGGCTACAGCGTCGCCGGCGTCGTGCGCGAGGTCGGGAGCGACGTGACGGACCTGCGCGCCGGCGATCGCGTCGCCGCGGGCGGCGCCGCCTACGCGCACCACGCCGAGATCGTCGCGGTGCCGCGCAACCTCGTCGCGCCGGTGCCCGACGGCGTGGACCTGCGCACGGCGAGCTTCGCCACCGTCGGCGCGATCGCGATGCAGGGCGTGCGGCAGGCGGCGCCGCAGGTCGGCGAGACCGCGGTCGTCGTCGGTCTCGGACTCGTGGGACAGCTCACGGTGCAGATCCTCGCCGCGGCGGGCTGTCGCGTGATCGGCGTCGATCCGCGCGAAGACCGCGTCGCGCTCGCGCGCGGCGGGGCGGGCGGGCTCGTGGCGGGCGCCGGTGCGGACATGGCGGCGATCGAGCGCGCGGTCGAAGCGGCGACGGACGGACACGGCGCCGACGTCGTGCTGCTCTGCGCGGGCACCGCGAGCAGCGAGCCGCTCCAGACCGCGATGCGGGTCGTGCGCCAGCGCGGCCGCGTGGTCGTCGTCGGCGCGGTGGGCATGGATCTCCCGCGCGACCCCTTCTATCGCAAGGAGGCGCAGCTCACGATCTCGTGTTCCTACGGTCCGGGGCGCTACGACCCGAGCTACGAGGAAGGCGGCCTCGACTACCCGTTCGGCTTCGTGCGCTGGACCGAGAACCGCAACCTGCAGGCGTTCCTCGATCTCGCGGCGCGCGGCCGCATCGATCCCGCGCCGCTCGTCGCGGCCGAGCATCCGATCGAGGACGCCGCCGCGGCGTTCGCAGCGGCGAAGACGGGCGCGGACGCGCGCGTCGCGCTGGTGCTTCGTTATCCCGAACCGCCGGCGCACGCGCCGCGCAGCGTGACGCGCGTCGTCGCGGCGAAACCATCCGGCGCGATCGGCGTCGCGGTGCTCGGCGCGGGCGGCTTCGCCGCCGACACGCTGCTGCCCGCGCTGCAGGCCGCGGGCGACTTCGCGGTGCGCGCGGTGGTGACGCAGCGGAGCGCGTCGGCGGCGAAGATCGCGCAGGAGTTCGGCGCGGCGCTCGCGGCGACCGATCCGGCCGCGGCGCTCGCGGATCCGAGCGTCGACGCGGTCGTGATCGCCACGCGGCACGATTCGCACGCGCGGCTCGCGCTCGCGGCGCTCGAAGCCGGCAAGCACGTCTTCCTCGAGAAGCCGATGGCGATCCGCCGCGACGAGCTCGAGGCGCTGCGGGCGCGCGCGCTCGCGTCGGATCGCGTCTTCACGGTCGGCTACAACCGCCGCTACGCGCCGCTCTCGCTCGCGGTGCGCGACGCGCTCGCGGCGGCGCGGGGTCCGCGGGCCGTCGTGTATCGCGTGAACGCAGGCGCCGTGCCGGCCGGACACTGGACGCTCGACCCGAACGTCGGCGGCGGCCGCATCGTCGGAGAGCTGTGCCACATGCTCGACCTGCTCGCGTTCTGGCTCGGGCCCGAACTCGTCGCGTGGAGCGCGACCGGCCTCCCCTCCGCCGCGCCGACCGTGCAGGACGTCGCGGTCTCGCTGCGCTTCCGCGATCCGGGCGGCGGCGAACACGTGGCGTCGCTCGCGTACGTCTCGATGGGCGCGAAGGGACTCGCCAAGGAGTGGATCGAAGCGCACGCGGGCGGCGCATCGCTGCGCCTCGACGACTTCACGAAGCTCGAGTCGCACGGGCTCGGACGCGCGCAGGAACTCGCTCGCGCCGACAAGGGCCACCGCGCCGAGATCGAAGCGTTCCGCGACGCGATCCGCGGCAAGGCGGGGCCGCTGCTCGGCGTCGAAGCGGCGTACGCGGCGACGGACCTCGCGCTGCGCATCGACGCCGCCGTGTCTGGCCGCGAGAGCGACGGCTGAAGCGCCGGGCGCGCGCACCGCGTGCCCCCTACCCTGCCGCGCCGGTCCGGGACCGGCGGCGACACGACGAACGGGAGCTGTCATGTGCGGGATCACGGGCGCCTTCGGCTACGGCAAGAGCGGCCCCGGCATCGACGAAGCCACGCTCTGGCGGATGACGGACGCGATGGCGCATCGCGGACCCGACGGCCGCGCGATCCATCGCGATCCCGCGCAGCGCCTCGGCCTCGGCCACCGGCGCCTCTCGATCATCGACCTCGCCGCCGGTCACCAGCCGATGGCGAACGACGACGGTTCGCTGTGGATCGTCTTCAACGGCGAGATCTACAACCACGTCGCGATCCGCGAGCGCCTCCAGGCGAAGGGCGTGCGCTTCCAGACCCGCTGCGACACCGAGGCGATCCTGCACCTCTACGAGGAGCGCGGCGCCGAGTGCGTGCACGAGCTGCTCGGCATGTTCGCGTTCGCGATCTGGGACGCGAAGCGCGAACGGCTCTTCCTCGCGCGCGATCGCATCGGGATCAAGCCGCTCTACTGGTGCGACACCGGCGGCGCGCTGCTCTTCGCGTCGGAACTGGTGGCGCTCTTCGAGCATCCGTCGGTGTCGCGCAAGATGGATCTCGAGTCGTTCTACCACCATCTCTCGTTCATGAGCACGCCGGCGCCGCGCACCATGTTCGAAGGCATCGCGAAGCTCGCGCCGGGTCATCGCATGACGGTCGACCGCTCGGGCGTGCGCGTCGAACGCTGGTGGGACGCGCTCGACGCGCCGCGTCTCGCGCCCGCCGACTGGGCCGACGAAGGCGCCGTCGCGCGCACGATCCTGGACAAGCTCGAAACGGCCGTGCGCGATCGCATGATGAGCGACGTCCCGTTCGGCGTGTTCCTCTCGGGCGGCATCGACTCCAGTGTCACCACGGCGCTGATGGCGCAGTGCAGCGACCTGCCGATCAACACGTTCACCGTCGGCTACTCGGGCGCGGACACCGATCACCTGAACGAGCTGCACCACGCGCGACGCATCGCCGAGCAGTACCGCACCAACCACCACGAGGTGGTGATCGGACACCGCGAGGTGCTCGACTACCTGCCGCGCCTGCTCGACCACCAGGACGAGCCCGTCGCGGATCCCGTCTGCGTGCCGCTCTACTACGTCTCGAAGCTCGCCGCCGACGCCGGCATCAAGGTGATCCAGGTCGGCGAGGGCAGCGACGAGCTCTTCATGGGCTATCCGCCCTTCCTGCAGACGGTGCGCTTCCACGACCGCGTGACGCGACCGCTCTCGCATCTGCCGCGCGGCGTGCGCGCCGCGATCCATGGACTCGCGGGGCCCGCCCTGCGCGCGATCGGGCGCCGCGCCGGATC
>JALOQG010000147.1 GCA_025453505.1 Myxococcota bacterium
CGCGCGGCGCTTCGGCGCGCTTGGTTCCGTCGGCGGCGCGAGGCAGGATCCAGATGCGTCCGCTGCGCGGCGTCGAGACGAGCAGATCGCCCGTCGGCGTGAATCGCAGCATGCGCGCATTCGGCAGGTCGGCGGCGTAGAGCGAGACCGCGAAGCCGTCCGGTACCGACAGGCGCTCGCGAAGCTCCGCCTCGGAGGCGGTCTCGATGCCGCGCCCCAGCAGCAATTGCTGGATCGGCGCATTGACCGCGAAGCGCTCGGGCAGCAGCCGCATTCCGACGCGACAGCAGCCGAGCGCGGCGAGAGCGATCAAGCCGGTGATCGCGAGACTTCGCAGCAAGCGGGACGACACGGGCGGCAGGGTAGGCGAAGGTGCCCGCAGTGCCGCTCGTTTTCGATCGAAATCCCCACGGGGTGCCTTGACGATTCCGCGCCCTTTGCGCAAGGTGCCACCTCCAAATCGACCCGCAGATGACGTCCGGAACCGAGCGCGCATCCTTCGCCCTCCGTTCCGCCGGGATCCTGGTTCGAGTCCTGGTCCGAAGTCGTGGCACGCGTGCCGGTGCGAAGTCCGGATCGGGTCCCGGTTCGAGGTCGGAAGTGAAGGTCGGAAGTCGCACCCGACGCGAATGTCGGTGCAGGGGAACGAGGACAGGCATGGCGCTCGGCATTCGCAAAGGGGATCTCGTGCGCGTGATGACGGGCGCGGATCGGGGCAAGACGGGCCGCGTGCTCTCGGTCGACGCCGCGCGCGGTCGTGTGCGCGTCGAGAAGGTGCGCGTGCAGAAGCGCCATCTGAAGGCGGGACGCCGCGCTTCGCGCACGGGCGGCATCATCGAACAAGAAGGCTACGTCGACGCATCGAACGTGATGCTGATCGACGCCGCCGGCAAGGCGAGCCGCGTTCGCACGGAGACTCAGGATGGACGTCGCGTGCGCGTGTACGCGACCACAGGTGAGCGCGTGCCCGATCCGGCCGCGAGCTGAACGAGGGAAGCATGGCGAAGCGCGGCAAGCGGGAAATCATCAAGCTCGAGTCGAGCGCGGGTACTGGTCACTTCTACACCACGGTGAAGAACCGCCAGAACACCCCCAGCAAGCTCGAGATCAAGAAGTACGACCCGGTCGTGCGCAAGCACGTCGTCTACAAAGAGACGAAGCTGCGCTGATTCGAGGACACGCGCGCCCCACTGCATGAGCATGGACGCCTCCGCTCGCGGCAGGCGTGAGGAGAGGGACGGAATCCAATGGCTTGGGTGATCACGAGGCTGTGCCGGGACTGCGTGGACATGAGCTGCGTCGAGGTGTGCCCGGTCGACTGCATCTACCAGTACAAGGGCGAAGACACCGAGACGTTTCCGAATCAGCTCTTCATCGACCCCGAAGAGTGCATCAACTGCGGCGTCTGCGAGCCCGAGTGTCCGTGGGAGGCGATCTTCGAGGACGAGCAGGTCCCCGAGGTATTCCAGGCCGACATCGACCTGAACGCGAAGATCGTCGACGCCAAAGACCAGTTCGAGGTCAGCGAGGTCGTCGAGAAGCCGAAGCCGACGCCCGAGCAGGTCGAAGAGAATCGCAAGAAGTGGGGCTACGCAGGCTGATCAGCCCGCGCTGAACGCCTGCGCCATCGAGTCGATCGGAGCGTCCGCGCCTGTCCAGGCGCGGATCTGTTCGGCTGCCTGGTGCACGAGCCACCACTTGCCTTCGATCGTCCGAGCGCCTCGTGCCTCTGCGTCGCGCAGCAGGCGCGTGCGGGCGGGATCGTAGACGGCGTCGAGCACGACGCAGGTGGCGGGGATCGCATCCGCACGTACCGGCGATGCGTCCTCGCGCAACCCGACGCTCGTGGTGTTCACGAGCAGATCGCAGTGCACCCCACCGAGCTCGTCGAGCGTGCCGGCGGCCGTCGCGCCGAGCTCCGCTGCGAGCTGCTCGGCCCGCGCACGCGTCCGGTTGAGCACGCGCACGCGGGCGCCCCGTTCCCGCAGACCGAACACGGCCGCGCGCGCGGCGCCGCCCGCACCGAGCACCACTGCGTCGCGACCCGCGATGTCCGAACTCCGCTCGATCGCCCGCACGACGCCGATCCAGTCCGTGTTGGTGCCGACGAAGCGCCCGTCGCGCAGCGTCACCGTGTTGACCGCGCCGATCCGGCGCGCCGTTGCATCGACCTCGTCGCAGAGCGCCAGCATCGCCTCCTTGTGCGGGATCGAAACCGCGAGCTGGCGCACGCCGAGCGCACGTGCGCCGGCCACCGCGGCGGGTAGCGCGGGCGGCGGGACGTCGAAGGCGACGTAGACGGCGTCGATGTCGAGCGCCGCGAACGCGGCGTTGTGCATCGCCGGCGATCGCGTATGCCCGGCCGGATGCAGGACGACGCCGCAGAGCTGCGTGCGCGGGCCGATCGGTCGCATCAGATTGCTTGCGCTCCCCCCGAAGATCGGCGAAGTATGCCACCCCGTCCCGAGCGCGGCTCCGGGTCGGACTTCGAGGAGGAGCGGACGTGGCGGCTCGCAGGGCCACTTCGATGAAGATCGCGAAGAATGCGCGTCGTGCGGCACCGCGGGTCGCGATCCTGATGGGCTCGGCGTCCGACTGGGACGTGATGAAGCCTGCTGCGGAAGCGCTCGAAGCACTCGGCATCGCGAGCGACGTGCGCGTGATTTCCGCGCACCGCACACCGGCTCGTCACCACGCCTATGTGACGAAGGCGGAGCAGAACGGCATCGAGGTGATCATCGCCGGCGCTGGGGCCGCGGCACATCTGGCGGGCGTCACGGCCGCACTGACGTTGCTCCCGGTCCTCGGGGTGCCGATCGACTCGTCGCCGCTCCAGGGTCTGGACGCGCTGCTCGCGACGGTGCAGATGCCCGGCGGCATTCCGGTCGGAACGCTCGCGATCGGCAAGGCGGGCGCGCGCAATGCGGGACTCCTCGCTGGCGCCATCATCGCGCGCAAGGACCCTGCCGTGCGTGCCGCGCTCGCGCGCTTCCGGGAGAAGCAGACCGCGGCGGTGCCGGAGCGGCCCTAGCTGCCCCGTCTCGGCCGTCTCAGGTCTCGAAGACGCCGCCGAGTTCGCGCGCCCGGCCGAGGGCGGCCTTCAGGTCTTCCCACACCAGCCGCCGGGTCTCCGCGGTGTACTGCCGCAGCACGAAGGCCGGATGGAAGGTCGGCATCACCGCGATCCCGCGGTATTCCTGCCAGACCCCGCGAACCCGCGTGATCGCGACGTCGCGCCCGAGCAGCAGGCTCGTCGCGGGTTTGCCGAGCGCCACGATCACCTTGGGCCGGATCGCCTCGATCTGTCCGTCGAGGAAGCCGCGGCACGCGTGGACCTCGTCGGGCAGCGGCGTGCGGTTCTGGGGCGGCCGACACTTGACGATGTTGCAGATGTAGACGCTGCTTCGCGGGATGCCGAGCCCACGTTCGATCATCTGCGTGAGCAGCTCGCCGGCGCGACCGACGAACGGGAGTCCCTGCAGGTCCTCCTGCTCGCCCGGTCCCTCTCCGACGAAGACGAGATCCGCGCCGGGATTTCCGTCGCCGAAGACGATCCGGTTGCGTGCCTCGTGCAGCCGGCAGCGCGTGCATTCGCCGAGGGCGGCACGCACTTCGTCGAGCGTGACGCCGCTCGGGAAGGCCGGCGTCGGCGCCAACGGCGCGGGCTGCGCGGACGGAGGCGGCGCTGTGCTCCTGTGCGCGGGCGCGCCGGCGCGCACGGGCATCGGCGTCGCAATGGCGGGCGCCTCGGTACGCGGCGGTGCGGCGCGACGCTCGAAGTGCTCGACGCCCTCTTCGAGCGCCTCGCGCAGCAGCTCGCGCGTGCTCGCGAGCGCCGCGCCGAGTTCGCCGGCTAGCGTCCGGTCCACTGGGGGTCGCGTTTCTCGAAGAAGGCGCGGATGCCCTCTTGCGCGTCTTCGGTCGTGGCGGTCAGCACGATCATTTCGCGCAGGTAGCGGAGCGCCGCGCCGTACTCCATCTCGGCCATGGCGTAGATCGCCTCCTTGCCGAGCCGCAGTGCAGCGGGGGAGAGCGCCGCGAGCCGTGCCGCGAGCGCGTCGATCTCGGCGTCGAGCGCGGCATCCGGCACGACACGCGACGCGAGCCCGAGCCGCAGAGCTTCGTCCGCGGCGACGCGCCGGCCGCTGAGCACGAGGTCGAGCACGACCTTGCGCGAGCCGGTGGCGCGCAGGATCGGCGCCGACACCACCATCGGGAGCAGGCCGAGCCCGATCTCGGGCAGGCCGAAGACCGCGCTCTCGGCGGCGATCGTGAAGTCCGCCGCGACTGCGACGCCGCACCCGCCCGCGAGCGCGAAGCCCTGCACGCGTGCGATCACCGGCATCGCGAGCTCGTGCATGGCGCGGATCACGCGAGCCACGCCGTCGAAATGGCGACGTCGCTCGTCGAGCGTCTGGTGAGCGAGCAGTTCCTTCAGATCCGCGCCGGCGCTGAAAGCCTGCGTGCCCGCGCCGCGCAGGACCACGACGCGCGTGGCCGGGTCCGCGCCTGCGCCCGTGAGCGCCGCCTCGAGCTCGTCGAGCGTGGCGCGGTCGAGCGCGTTGCGATTGGCCTCGCGATCGATCGTGAGCGTCCGCACACCGTGCGCGTCGCACTCGCTGCGGACGTTGGTCACGCGCTCAGCCCTGTTCGTCGGCCGTGGCGAAGGCGTGTTCGAGTGATCCCACCTGGTTCGCGCTCGGAAGTGCGGCGGAGTCGGGCACGGGCGCCTGCATCGCAGCGGGCGGCTTGGTGCCGTGCTTCTGCGCCTCGACCTTCTTCTCGACCTCGAACTCGAAGCCCGGGTCGTTGACGTCGTCGTGGCAGGTGCCGCAGATCTGGAGGATCACGCAGGTGCCGCACTTGTCGGTCAGCGAGACGATCGTGCCGACGCGCGCCGCGTCCGGCCCGATGTGGTCGCCGCCCGGACCGTGGCACGATTCGCAGCCGACGCGTGCCAGGTCGGCGTGATCGGCGGGCAGCTTGGCGTCCTTCGGGAACCCGCCGGGGCGTCCGTACGCCGTCGTGTGACACGCGAGACAGGTATGGTTGTCCGAAGCGCCCTTCGACTCGAGCGAAGCCAGCGAACGTGCGTGAGGCTGCTTCGACCAGGTCTCGAACTCGGCGGCATGGCAGGACTGGCAGGCGTTCGAGCCGACGTAGGCGGCCGTCGTCGGCAGCAGGTTCGAACGCGGCTGCCCGCGCTGCGCGAGGATCTTCTGCTTCTCCGCGAGCGGCAGCGCCGCGAGCTTCGCATTCTCGGCGTGCGAGATGCGCGGCAGGAACGTCGCGTAATCGAAGCCGAGCGAGTGCTTCTGGTCGTGGCAGGTGGCGCACACGTCGGCGTAGTCGGTCTTCTTCGCGAACTCCGGCGAGAGGTGCGGACCGCCGCGCCCGTGGCAGGTCTCACAGCCGACGTTCTCGAGATGCCGCGCCGGCGGCGAGATCGTGTAGCCGCCGGGCTTCTGCCAGCCGTCCACGTGGCAGCCGACGCATTCGGTCTTCGTCGACGCGGAGTGGCGGACCAGCGTGTCGAACGCGGTCGCGTGTGTGGTCAGCTGCCAGGTCGCGTTCTCGTTCTCGTGGCAGACGGCGCAGGCCTCGCTGCCGCTGTAGCCCGTCGCGTGCAGCAGCATCGGAGGCTGCTGGCCGGCGAGCTTTGCGAGCCACATCTTCACGAGCGCCGGATCCCGGTCGTCGCGCCAGCCTTGCACGCGCGTCGCGATCTGGCCCTGCGCGTCGACCAGGAAGATGTCCGGCACGCCCGCGATTACGCCGTACGCCGTGCGCAGCGCGAAGTCGGAGTCGGAAAGCAGGGTCGGGAAGAAATCGAGACCGTCCTTCGCGAGCTCCGCCTTGACCGCGTCGGCGCTGCCGTGCACCGAGACGCCGACGACCTGCGGCCGTGTCTCCTCGGACAGCTCTGGCAGCGTATCGCGCAGGAACTCGAGCGCGTGATGGCAGTGCGGACAGGTGTAGAGGAAGAAGATCAGGACGAAGGGCCGGCCGCGCAGCGACGACGACTCGAACGGCTCGTTCGTCGCGAGCGTGCGCGCGGTGAAGGCGGGCGCGGCCGGACGCTGCCCGAGCGTCGGTTCGAGGCCACTCGTCGCGGGCAGGCGCAGCGACTCGCGCAGCTGCGTCTCGACGACGGAGACTGCGTCGGGCACGTCGCCGGGCGCCACGCCGCCGTGATAGAAGATCACGTACCCGTCGGAATCGACGCCGAGCAGCGCGACGGGCGCGCGCAGTCCGACGCGTGCCGCGACGCTGCCCGCGCCGTCGTCCACGATCGGAAAGTCGAGGCCGTGTTTCTGCGCGAAGTCGCGTGCCGCGGATCCGCCGGCGCCGAGCGCCACGCCCGCGATCGCGAAGTTGTGCGCACCCCGCTGCGAGGCGATGCGTGCGACCGCCTCCGCAGCCGGTCCCGCTTCGGGCGCCGTCGGGTTGAAGAAGAACACGAGCGCGCGGCGGCCGAGCAGGTCCGATGCGGCGAAGGGTTGGCCATCGAGCGTGAGGCCCTCGAAGGCGGGCAAGGGAGGTTCGCGTCGTTGCGCCGGCGCCGGCTTTGCCTGAGCAGGTTGCGCGGGTTGCGCCTGCGGCGCGGCGGACGTCGTCGCGGCCGTGGGCTCGGACGGGGCGCTCGCGGCGCTCGGCTCGCCATCGCCACAGCCGAGCGGAAGCGCGAGGGCGATCAGGGTGAGGAGGACGGCGCGAACGAGAGGAAGGACGGATTCCGGCACGGGCAGGAAGGTAGCTGCGCGAGGGCGTGAAGGTAGAGGGCTTCGCGCGCGAAGTGCACCGCGTGGCCGCGGGCGGAAGAGTCCCGTCGAGGCGTGCGCCGCGCCGTGCGCGGGGGGCGTGTCAGCTCTT
>JALOQG010000148.1 GCA_025453505.1 Myxococcota bacterium
GCGCACCCGATCGGCGCGCTCGTCGAGAAGCTGCCGAAGCTGCTCGAAGGCGCGAAGCGGGTGCTGCACGTGCTCGGCCGCGACGCGAAGATCGACGCGAAGCTCTTCGAGACGGCGGACCTCGCGCGCATGCGCTCGCGCGCCGGCGTCACGCCGCCGGACGCGTTCGTCGATCCGCGCGGGATCCTGCACGAGATGCGGCTTTTCAAGGAGCCCGAAGAGCTCGACATCATGCGGCGCGCGGCGGAGATCAGCCGCGAGGGACACGAGGCCGCGGCGAAGCTGGCGCGCGAAGGCGTCTACGAATACGAGCTGGCGGCCGCGCTCGACTACGCCTTCCGGCGCCGCGGCGGTGCGGGGCCCGCGTACGAGTCGATCGTCGGCGGCGGCGCGAACGCGACCGTCCTGCATTACGTCTCGAGCGACCAGCCGCTGCGCGCGAACACCTCCGTGTTGATCGACGCCGGCTGCGAGCTGGCGGGCTACGCCTCGGACGTGACGCGCGTGTATCCCGTCGGCGGACGCTTCACGCCGGCCGATCGCGACGTCTACGAGGTGGTGCTCGCCGCACAGGCGGCGGCGCTCGAAGTGGCGCGGCCCGGCAACACGCTCGAAGACGTCCACCAGGCCGCGCTGCGCAAGCTCGTCGAGGGCATGATCGCGCTCGCGCTGCTGACCGACACGAGCGTGGACGACGCGATCCAGAGCGGCGCGTTCCGGACCTTCTACATGCACAAGACCAGCCACTGGCTGGGTCTCGACGTACACGACGCGGGCGTCTACGCGGTCGACGGCAAGCCGCGCCCGCTCGAGCCCGGCATGGTCTTCACGGTCGAGCCGGGCCTCTACGTGCCGGTGCGCGAGGAGAAGGCGCCCGCGCACCTGCGCGGCATCGGCGTGCGCATCGAGGACGACGTGCTCGTCACCGACGACGGCCACGAGAACCTGACCGCCGCGATCCCGAAGACGGTCGACGACGTGGAGGCCTGGATGCGCTGATCGCCGTCCGGCCCCGCTTCGCTCTCCCGCATCGCCAACCGAGATCCCCGAGGAGGCACACCGCCCGATGCCCGACATCGAATCCCTGCTCAAGGAAAAGCGCGTCTTCGAGCCGCCCAAGGAGTTCGCGAAGCGCGCGAAGTGGAGCAAGCGAGAATTCACCGCGCTGCGCAAGCTCGGCGAGAAAAGTCCCGAACGGTTCTGGGCGCAGATGGCGAAGCGACACGTTTCCTGGTTCAAGCCGTGGCGCAAGGTGCTCGAATGGAAGGCGCCGTACGCGAAGTGGTTCGTCGGCGCGCAGACCAACGTCTCGTACAACTGCCTCGACCGGCACCTCGAAAACGGACGCCGCAACAAGGCGGCGCTGATCTGGGAGGGCGAGCCCGGCGATTCGCGCGTCCTCACCTACGGACAGCTGCATCGCGAAGTGTGCAAGTTCGCGAACGTGCTGAAGGGGCTCGGCGTCGCGAAGGGCGACCGGGTCGCGCTCTACATGCCGCTCGTGCCCGAAGCCGTGATCGCGATGCTGGCGTGCACGCGCATCGGCGCACCGCACAGCGTGGTCTTCGGCGGCTTCTCGGCGGAGTCGCTGCGCGACCGCATCAACGACGCCGGCGCGAAGGTCGTGATCACGGCCGACGGCGGCCATCGGCGCGGTAGCGCGTTCGCGCTGAAGCCCGCCGTGGACGAAGCCGTCGCGGGCTGCCCGGGCGTCGAGTCGGTGGTCGTCGTGCAGCGCACCAGGCAGGACACCGCGATGAAGCCCGGCCGCGACCACTGGTGGCACGCGCTGATGGCGACGGTCTCCGCCGATTGCCCGCCCGCGAAGCTCGACGCCGAGCACCCGCTCTTCATCCTCTACACGAGCGGCACCACCGGCCAGCCGAAGGGCATCCTGCACACGACGGGCGGCTATCTCACCCACGTCGCGGCGACCACGCAGGCGATCTTCGATCTCGGCGACGACGACGTCTACTGGTGTACAGCCGACGTCGGCTGGATCACCGGGCATTCGTACGTCGTCTACGGACCGCTCGCGAACGGCGCGACCGTGCTGCTCTACGAAGGCGTGCCGACGCATCCGGGGCCGGACCGCTGGTGGTCGCTGATCGAGAAGTACGGCGTCACGGTCCTCTACACCGCACCGACCGCGATCCGCACCTTCATCCGGCTCGGCGACGAGCACCCGAACCGGCACGATCTCTCGTCGCTGCGCCTGCTCGGGTCGGTCGGTGAACCGATCAATCCCGAAGCGTGGATGTGGTACCACCGCGTGATCGGCGGCAAGCGCTGCCCGATCGTCGACACGTGGTGGCAGACGGAGACCGGCGGAATCATGATCACGCCGCTGCCCGGCGCCGTCCCGACGAAGCCGGGTTCGGCGACGCTGCCCTTCCCCGGCATCGACGCCGCGGTGCTCGACGCCGACGGCAAGGAAGTGAAGCCGCGCGCCGGCGGCTTTCTCGCCGTGCGCAAGCCGTGGCCCGGCATGCTGCGCGGCATCTGGGGCGACGCGAAGCGCTACGAACAGACGTACTGGAGCAAGTGGAAGAAGCCCACGTACTTCCCGGGCGACGGCGCGCATCGGGACGACAAGGGCTACTTCTGGATCCTCGGCCGCATCGACGACGTGATGAACATCTCGGGCCATCGCATCGGCACGATGGAGGTCGAGAGCGCGATCGTCTCGCACGAGCAGGTCGCGGAGGCGGCCGTCGTCGGGCGGCCGGACGAGATCACCGGCACGGCGATCGTCGCGTTCGTGACACCTCGTTCCGGCACGGCGGCGGGCGCGGCCCTGGTCGAGGAACTGCGCGGACACGTCGCGAAGCACATCGGCGCGATCGCCAAGCCCGCCGACATCCGCTTCACGGACGCCTTGCCGAAGACGCGATCGGGCAAGATCATGCGGCGCCTGCTGCGCGACATCGCCGCGGGCAAGGAAACGGTCGGGGATACCACCACGCTCGAGGACTACAGCGTGCTCGCGAAGCTGCGCGAGTCGGAGGAATGAAGATGCGAACGGCCACACTCATCGGAACCGCGATCCTCGCGATCGCGCTGGTCACGGCGTGCAGCGAATCGCGCGAGGAGAAGTTCGAGAAGGCGCTGCGCGCGGCGGAGTCCGCGCAGAAGACCGTCGACAGCGCGCGCAAGGAAGTGGAAAGCGAACTCGCCCGCTACGAGAAGGCGAGCGCGGCCGCCGAAGCGGCGGAGAAGAAGCTCGCGAAGGCGCGTTCGCAGCTCGAATCCGCCGAGTCCAAAGCGGCGCGCGCGCGGGCCGAGGTCGCCAAGTGGGCCGACGACGCGACGGTGTTCCGCTCCGTGCAGCGCCGACTGCTCGAAGAGCGCTCACTCGGCAACGCGGCCATCTCGGCGCGCGTGCAGGGCGGCGTCGCGTATCTCGAAGGCAACGTCGCGCGCAGCACCGAGCGCGAGCGGGCGATCCAGATCGCGCGCGAGACGCCGGGCGTCGTCGACGTGCAGAGTTCGATCACGGTCGGAAGCGCGAGCGCGACGACGCCCTCGATCGCGCCCGCGCCCGCGGCCGAGCCGGAGGCCGCGACACAAGCGACCGCTCCGGAACCGGCGCCCATTCCCGTCGACGTGCTGCCGGTCGAGCCGATGCCGGCGGAGCCGGCGCCGCAGCTCGAAGCGCCGGCACCGGCGCAACCCGCGGCAGAGAGCCCGAGCCCGGCGACCGGCGACACGGACGTCTACTGGCCCGACAAGAACCTGCCGCGCTGACCGCTGCGCGGCTCGCGCGCGGGCCGCTCAGGCGCCGGCGGAGAGCTCGACGGGCGCCGCGGTCGGCAGGCCCGGCGGATTGCTCGATCGCACGCCGGTGATCCAGCGATCGCCGTCGCGCGTCAGCACGATCGCCTCGCCGAGCGCGGGCACTTCGTGTGCGGGCCGTTCGCCGGTCAACGCGAGCACGATCTCGCGGATCACGCCGCGGTGCGCGACCACGAGAGCGCCGTTCGCGCCGGACGCGAGCGTGCGCTCGAGTCCGCGGCACACGCGCGCGCGGAAGGCGGCGCGCAGCTCGCCGCCCGGATACTCGAAGCCGGAGTCCGGATCGCGCCACTGTTGATACAAGACGGGATCCCCCGACTCGATCTCGGCGACGGAGCGGCCTTCCCAGCGGCCGAAGTGGATCTCGCGGAAGTCGGGCTCGAGCCGCGCGGTCGCGCCGCCGGTCAACACCGCGGCGGACTGGAACGCGCGCCGCGCCGGACTCGCGACGACGAGATCGACGACCTGGCCGGCGAGCGCCGCGCGCGTGCGCTGCAACTGCTCGCGGCCTTCGGCGGAGAGGTTCGGATCACCGCTTCCGATCAGGCGTTGGCTCGAGTTGCCGTCGGTCTCGCCGTGTCGGACGAGCACGATGCGGCGCAGGGGGCTGTTCATGACGCGGTCCTCCCGGGCGGGCGCAGGATGAGAGAGGCGCCCCGTGGAGTCAACGCCTAGACTTCGCGGTCCTTTCAGGGGTGAGAGGAACGAAATGACGCGATCTGCCTTCGGCGGCGTCGTCCTGCTGCTCATGGCAGCAGCGGTCGCGGCCGTCTTCTTCACGCGCTGCGAGGGGACGCCCCCGGTCGTCGGCGTGGCGGGCCCGATCGCGCTCGGCGCCGCGGCGCGCGACGTCGCGGTCGAGATCACGGACGCCGGTGCGGGCGTACGGAGCTTCGAAGCCGCCGTCGTACACGCGGGCGGCGAGATCCCGCTCGCCGGCCGCGACTTCGGTGGCAGCGTGATCCCGTTCCTCGGCGCGAGCGCGAAGCAACAGAGCGCCCCGCTCTCGATCGACGCAAAGGCACTCGGCCTCGCGCAGGGCGAAGCGAAGCTCCGCGTCAGCGCGCGCGACCTCTCGTGGCGCGACTGGACGCGCGGCAACCAGACCGTCGTCGAGGTACCGCTCAGCATTGACTTCCGCCCGCCGATGCTCTCGCTCGCGCCCGGCATCAAGTACGCGAAGCGCGCCGGTTCCGTGCTCTTCGTCTACGACGTCTCCGACGACACCGAGGTCCACGGCGTCGAGGTCGGCGACCGCTTCTATCCGGGCCTGCCGGTAGCGGGCGAAGGCGTCCCCGCGAGCCGGCGCTTCGTACTCTTCCCGCTGTCGCAGGAGCTGCCGGCCGACGTGAAGATCCGCATCGTCGCGATCGACGGCGCGGGCAATCGCGCCGAGCGCACGCCGCAGATCAACATCAAGGACCGCGCATATCCCGAGGAGAAGATCGTCCTCCCGGAGCGCTTCCTGTCCGAGAAGGTCCCGGATCTCGCGGGCGCGACGGGCGTCGCGTTCTCGGGCGATCCGGTCGCGACCTTCCAGGAAATCAACACGCGCATCCGCCAGGAGAACGAGGCGAAGATCCGCGAGGTCACCGCCGAGAGCGCGAACGAGCCGTACTTCAGCGGCGCCTTCCAGCAGATGAAGGACTCGCAGGTGCGCAGCTCGTTCGCCGAGCGCCGCTCCTACTTCGTCGCGGACGCGAAGGTCTCCGAGTCGATCCACTACGGCTACGACCTGGCGTCGCTCGCGGGCGCGCCGATCCAGGCGTCGAATCGCGGCAAGGTCGTGTTCGCCGAAGAACTCGGCATCTACGGCGGCTGCGTCATCATCGACCACGGGCTCGGACTGCACACGCTCTATGGGCATCTCTCGAGCATCTCGGCCCAGGTCGGCGACGTCGTCGAGCAGGGCCAGGAGATCGGACGCTCGGGACAGACCGGACTCGCGGGCGGCGACCACCTGCACTTCGCCATCCTGCTGCGCGGCGTCTACGTGGATCCGGTGGAGTGGTGGGACGCGAAGTGGGTGCGCGAACACGTCGAGAGCCTGCTCGCGGCGGCAAAGCAGTAGCCGCCGTCGCCGCGATTCGCGCGGCGCTGCTGGCGTGGTATCGCGCCGAGCGCCGCGACCTGCCCTGGCGCCGCACGCGCGATCCGTACGCGATCTGGGTGTCCGAGACGATGCTCCAGCAGACGCGCGTCGAAGCCGTCGTGCCGTACTACGAACGCTTCCTCATGCGCTTTCCGACCGTCGGCACGCTCGCGTCGGCCGACCTCGACGACGTGCTCTCGCTGTGGGCGGGACTCGGATACTACTCGCGCGCGCGCAACCTGAAGCGCGCAGCCGAGCAGGTCGTCGCCGAGCACGGCGGACACTTGCCCGACGACACCGACGCGTTGCAGCGCCTGCCGGGCATCGGCCGCTACACGGCGGGAGCGCTCGCGTCGATCGCGTTCGACCGGCCCGCGCCGATCGTGGACGGCAACGTCGCGCGCGTGCTCGCGCGGTTGCTCGGGATCCGCGAGCCGATCGAGAGCACGCCGGTGAAGGCGCGCCTGTGGGAGGAAGCCGCGCGCCTCGCCGACGGCGAAGCGCCGGGCGACCTCAACCAGGCCGTGATGGAACTCGGCGCGCGCGTCTGCATTCCGGGCACACCGCGCTGCGACGCCTGCCCCGTGTCGAGGCACTGCGACGCGCGCGCGGCCGGCGACGCCGCCGAGCTGCCCGTGCGGGCGCCGAAGCGCGCGCCGAAGATCGTGTACGCGATCGCCGCCTGGACGCTGCGCGGCGGCAAGGTGCTGGCCGTGCAGCGCCCCGCACGCGGACTGCTCGGCGGCCTCTGGGAGATGCCGGGGGGCGAGGTCGATCGCGCGGGAAACGGCGCCGACGTCGCCGCGCGCGTGCTGCGCGAGAGAACGGGGCTCGCGATCCGCGACGTCGAACGCGCCGGCTCGCTCGAGTACGCGTTCACGCACCGGTCGCTGCGTCTCACGGTGTACCGCTGCACGGCAGGACCCGGCCGCGTGCGGCTCGACGGCTGGGATCGCCACCGTTGGATCG
>JALOQG010000527.1 GCA_025453505.1 Myxococcota bacterium
CGGCCCGCGCAGCCGCAATCGTCAATGGCAGCTTCGAGGACGAGGTGCGGAGCGCCGACACGTTCTGCATCACCATCGCGGACCCGTTCTGTCCGGCGATCACGGGCTGGACCGGCGCCTTCTACCTCGTGAACGGCACTCCGGGACCGATCACGCCTCCGACGCCCGTACCGGACGGCTCGCAGATCGTGATGGTCCAGAACACGAATGCGATCCAGCAATCGATCCCGATCGACGTCGCGGGCAACCATCAGCTGAGCTGGTGGGACGCCGGTCGAGCGGCCTTCATCGGCGCCGGAGGGAACGAAAGCTATGACGTGTCGCTCGACGGGGAAGTGCTCGGGTCGTTCTCGACCACGACGGGCTCGGCGTGGGCCTTCCACTCGCTGATCTTCGCCGCCGAGGCGGGCGTCTTCACGCTGGAGATCCTTGGCACGACGCCGTTCGGCAATGGCGACCACTCCGTGCTCCTCGACGATTTCGTTCTCGAGCCTGCCCCCGAGCCGACGGCCCTCGCGGCGAACGCCGCGGCGCTCGCGCTCCTCGTCTGCCTGCGTCGCGGTGCGACGCGCCGGTGATCCGGCTTCTCGTGACCGAGGCGCCACGACTGCCTTCGACCGCATCACGTCGGACCCCGAGCGCAGGAACGGGCAGCGATCGGGGTGACGCGGACCTCCATGCCCTGCTCGTGCGATCGGGCGAGCGAGCGCCGTCCGAAATTCGACTCCGCATCGACCGAGCGACGGCCGCGCTCGACTACGCGTTCCGGCGTCGCGGTGCGGCGGGACCGGCGTACGAGACGATCGGCGGCGTGGGGCGCATAGGAGTTTCAGGCCGCATTTGTCAGCCGGTGCGATAGGGAGCATTCAGATCGGCGCGCTGCGCCCGATCGACGGTGACGGTGATCTCGTCGCGCTATGCGACATCGGCGCGGTCGAGGCGCCGGAGCCGGCGCCGATCGCAGCGGCCGGGGGGTGGCGGAGGCGGCGCGGCAGCTGGCGGGCTCCGACACTGGAAAAGGTAGAGCGCAGTCGCGCGCTCGGGCTCGCGAGGATCGCGTGGACCCGCCGCCGAACTACGTGGACGGGCGCGCTCTTCGCGCGTGCTTGCTCGCGTCGCCCGGGCGGATCAATCGCCGGCCGTGAACGAGCGCAGCTCCCCCGCTTCGAAGTACCACGTCGTGCTCGTGCCGCAGAGGTCGTAGCTACTCGTGCAAACCACCAGCGCGGGCACGCTGCGATACGCTGCGCGGCGTCGCTCGAGCTCCTTCTGCTTGCCGTCGCGGACCGCATCGACGTCGTCGCCGGTACCCGGAACGATGTCGCCGTAGCGGCGCGCGGCCATCCCGGCCGCGCCGGCGGGCTTCAGCTCCATCGGCTTCTCGACGCGGCCGCCGGGCCTCGACAGCACCCGCTCGGACGAGCCATTGGTGCGCAGCAGCCAGTACTCGTGCCGGGAAGGGCGCGCGCCGACCGCGATCACCGCGAGGTCCGCGCGCCCATCGCGGTCGAGATCCGCCGACAGCGCGGTCTGCCGCTGGTCCGCCGGAACCTCGGGAGCGAAGTCCGTCGCGTCGGCGAGGCGCAGATCTCGCGAGAGCGACGCCAGCCGCGCTCGCGCCTCGGAGATCTGCGCGGCCGTCGCATCCATGCGGGCCGCCGCCTCCCGTGTCGGCGGCGGCTCCGGCGGCGATCGGATCGGCTCTCGCTGCTCGCTCGCGGTTTGGGCGGATGCGCTCTCCTCGCTGCGAGCGCCTTCGCGCTCCATCCGGGATGGCTCGGTCGCGTCCTGCGCTGGGGTCGGCAGCGTCACCGCGACCGGCGCTCGGGAGCTGGGCCGCGGGAGGGCCGCGAGCGTGGGTTGCGCCTTCGAGACGAGCTCGCCCGCCCGAGCGGCGATGAAGCCGTTCGCGCAGTTGCGCGGCGTGAGCCAGTAGTGCGGACCCAGGTCGGGCTCGGCTTCGAGCAGTGCTGCCTCCAGCTCGCCCTCCATCACGAGCACCGCGGCGCGTGCGTAGCGGTCCTCGATCCCCGGGCGGGTCGTCGCGAACGCCCGGTCGACGTCGGCACGCGCGTCCGCCACACGCCCCAGGGCGAGCCGGACGAGCGCGCGCCTCGAAGAGAACTGGACGTTTCCCACGTGCGCCGCGATCGCGTGGTCGAGGTCGGCCGACGCAGCCTCGTACTCGGCGAGCGCGCAGAGCGCATCGGCGCGCTCGAAGCGCAGGTAAGGTCGATCTTCCAGCGCGACGGCGCGGTCGTAGTCGGCGAGCGCGTCTTGCACGCGCCCGAGGCTGAAGAGACGAGCTCCACGCTTTTCCCTGTAGTGCGCGTTCGTCGGCGCCAGATGCACCGCCCGGTCCAAGTGTCGGAGCTGATCCTCGAGCGGCTGCCCCGTATCCTCCAGCTCGAGCGCCTGGAAGTACTCGCGCCGCGCCGGGTCGTCCTTGCAGGCGCCCGCGGCGCACGCGAGCAGCGCAGCAGCGAGCAGCCGCCGAACGCGCCGACTCATCGGGATCTCCCGCCTCGGAGACGTCGAGGGCGTACGCCGGCTCCGGCGCCCGGAAGCGATCTCGGCGGTCGCGCCTTCCGCCGCTCGCTCGCGGCCGGCGCGCATCGCGACATCTCCGGGCCGCGGCTGCGACCGCTGGCACGAAGTCCGGCTCTCCCTCGAAGTTCGCACGCCGCTCTACGCTCGATCATCGTGTCTCGGAGAATCCTCGCGCGGCAATGCGCTCGCGCAACGTAGAGCGTCACGCGAGGCACCGGAAGGCAGACGTTGCGAGGCGTCGCGCGCGCCGCTGGTGCGCGTGGAAGAGTACGAGCCGCGCATCCTCGCGATCACCGATCAGGACACCGTGCTTGCACGCATCCCCGAGGAGGACGCTCTACGAAGGCACGAAGCACGATGGCGACGGACGCGATCCGGCGTGGCGTCTCGGAGCGCGCACTGCAGCGCTTCCTCGGTCACGCCTCGGTGCTGTCGACGCGGCGCTACGCGCGGCTCGCGGACAACGCGCTGATCGAAGTGCTGCGGCCCGCGAGGCCGACTCGGCGACGAGCTGGCGACAAGCTTTCCGAGATCACAATGAAACGAAATCAATCTGTTGGCGGTGGGCCCGCCTGGATTCGAACCAAGAAGAGGCCGAAAAAGGAGTAGCGACTTCAGCTACATGCGCGGGTGGATCGGCCTTGGCGACAAGTTGGCGACAAGATCCACCGCTCGAAAGTCTCAGTCTCAGGGCGGCTCCGTCCCCTCGTTCAGCCGCGCGAGATATCGGTCATACACGAACAAGCGATTGCGGCGCCTGCCGGTCGGCTCGCGCGCGATGTCGAGCTCGATCAGGAGCTCCAT
>JALOQG010000149.1 GCA_025453505.1 Myxococcota bacterium
TCAAGGCGACGCTGCTGACGATCCGCTTCCGCAGCGGCCGCTGGCAGAAGGCGCTGCCCGGCCGGCACGCGCACGCGACCGAACCGGAGGCCGTGGAGCGCGACGCGCCGTCGCCTTGACACACGCGGCGCATCGCTGGCATGCTGCGCGTTCCCGTTGACTCGCGAATCAACTCTCGAGCAACCACGGCCCGTGCCGTACCCGGAGGAGATCCCACCCCGATGTCCAAGCCCCTGCCCGCAGTCGACTACCTGAAGCTCCCCGAGAGCGGCGAACCGTATCTCGAGGGACCCAAGTGCAGCGCGTGCGGATCCATCTACCTCGGCGCGCGCAAGGTGTGCTCGAAGTGCGGCGCACGCGAGAAGATCGAACCGGTGCGCCTCGCCAATGAAGGTCACCTCTACGTCTACTCGATCGTGCACCGCTCCTTCCCGGGGATCCAGGTGCCGTACGTCTCGGCGATCGTCGACCTCGAAGGCGGCGGCACCGTGAAGGGCAACCTGATCGGCGTCGACGCCGACCCGGCCAAGATCAAGTTCGGCATGCCCGTGCGCGTCGTCTACAAGGACGCCCTCGGCCGCAAGGACCGCGAAGGCAACTCCTACACCTCCTACTTCTTCGAGCCGCGCTAGCCCTCGAATCCACGACCGAAGTCGAAGCGCCCCGCTTCCGCCGTAGCGAGCCAAAGGCGAGCGGGCCCTTCACCAGGACGGATCCGAGCACGAGGCTCGAAGCAACGAACGAGACGACCCCACCCGCTTCCGCCGTAGCGAGCCGCAGGCGAGCGGGCCCTTCACCAAGCTGGAACGAACCAGCAACCCACCAGGAGATCTCCAGATGAGCGACGTCTACGTAGTCGGCATCGACATGATCAAGTTCATGAAGGCGGGCAGCGGCCCGGCCGTGGAGCTGCTCGGCGCGCAAGCCGCGCTGATGGCGCTCGACGATTGCGGGCTGAAGATCCAGGACATGGAGGCGCTCTACTGCGGCAATCTCGGCCAGGCGGGCGCGATGGTCGGGCAGCGCGTGCTGCAGCAGATCGGCCAGACCGGCATTCCCGTCGTGAACTGCGCGAATGCCTGCGCCACCGGCGCGACCGCGTTCCGCGAGGGCTGGATGGCGATCAAGGCCGGCGTCTACGACACGGTGCTCGCGGTGGGCGTCGAGAAGATGGGCGGCGGCCTGCTCGGCGGCGGCGGTGGCGGCGGCGGCATCCCGAAGGAAGGCCTGCTCGGCTCGATGACGATGCCCGCGGTGTTCGCCGAGGCGGGCCAGGAGCACGCGCGCAAGTACGGCACGACGTTCGAGCAGTTCGCCAAGGTGTCGGTGAAGAACCACCACCACTCGACGTTGAATCCGAAGGCGATGTACCAGATCGAGACGCCGCTCGAGACGGTGATGGGCGCCGAGATGATCGCGTACCCGAACACCAAGCTGATGTGCTCGGTGAACGTGGACGGATCGGCGGCCGCCGTGCTGATGAGCGAGAAGAAGGTCAAGGCGCTCGGCCTGATGAAGCGCGCGGTGCGCGTGAAGGCGTCGGTGCTGACGAGCGATCCGTGGCAGGAGCGCGATCTCGTCATGCCGGACGTCAACACCTGCACGCGGCTCGCGGCGAAGAAGGCCTACGAGATGGCCGGCGTCTCGGCGCAGGACATCAACCTGGTCGAGCTGCACGACTGCTTCGCGACCGCCGAGATCCTGCACTACGAGAACCTGGGCCTGTGCGGCGACGGCGAGGCCGGCCACATGATCGACAGCGGCGCGACGGCGCTCGGCGGCAAGGTGCCGGTGAACGTCTCCGGCGGCCTGCTCTCGAAGGGCCACCCGCTCGGCGCGACCGGGATCGCGAACGTCTACGAAGTCGCCACGCACCTGCGCGGCGAAGCCGGCAAGCGCCAGGTCGCGAACGCCCGCCTCGGCATGACCCACGTGATCGGCCTCGGCAGCGCCTGCGCCATCCATATCTTGGAGAAGGTCGCGTAGCGAAGCCTCGAAGCCCGATCGAAGCCAAGACGCCCCGTTTCCCGCGTAGCGAGCCTACGGCGAGCGGCGAGACCCCATAAGGCTCGCAGTCGCGTTGGCAATGCGGCGGATCGGAGCACTTCCCGCGTAGCGAGCCTACGGCGAGCGGCGAGACTCATGAGGCTCGCGGTCGCGCCGGCAATGCGGCGGATCGGAGCACTTCCCGCGTAGCGAGCCTACAGCGAGCGGCGAGACTCATGAAGATCGGAGTGATCAGCGACACGCACAATCACCTGCCCAACGTGGCGCGGATCGTCGCGTTGCTGAATGCGGCGGGCGTCGAGCGGGTGATCCACACCGGCGACATCACGCAGGCGGCGACGCTCGAAGTGCTCGCGCGCCTCGACGCGCCGCTGCTCGGCGTCTACGGCAACAACGACGCCGGCGAGCGCCCCGCCCTCTCCGCCGCCGCCGCACGGTTCGGCATCCGGCTTTCGGATCCGCCGCTCGAGATCACGCTCGCCGAGCGCCGCATCCTCGTCGTCCACGACCCGCGCACGCTCGACGCCGCGGGCGGTGCGCACCACCTCGCGCTGCACGGCCACACCCACCGGCACACGCTCGAGCGCTCGGGCAACCGCGTCGTCTTCAATCCCGGCGAGTGCGCGGGCCACGTCGCGGGCCGCAACGCGATCGGCCTCGTCGATCTCACGTCCCTCGAAGCCACACTGCTCCGCTTCTAGCCCCGATCCGAAGTCCGCCGCTTCACGCGATGCGCTTGCGCGAGACGAAGGTGACGGCCGGGTCCACCTCGGCGGACGGGCGATGGACGTGCAGCTCGGTGTCGAAGCCGAGTTCCGCCAGATCGGTCAGCAGGTCCTCGCCGAAATCGGTGTAGACCAGCGACTTCCCGCCGGCGCCGTCCCCGTGATGGCGCGGCTCCAACCGGTGGACGTCGGTCTCGCCGCTCGTGTCGACGCGCGCGACCGACGTCTTCCGCAGGGGCACGTCGGTCGGAACCGAGAAGACGTGCACGCCGCCCGGCGCGAGGACTCTCGCGATCTCCCGGAACGCCGCCATCGGCTTCCGCACGTGCTCGAGGATGTCGCTCGTGACGACCGCGTCGAAGCGCTCCGCTTCGAAGGTCAGCGATTCGAGATCCTGGCACGGGACGCCGTTCCGCTCCGATCCGGGCGCCACGTCGGGCCACCAGAAAGAGTTGCGGTACTCGCACGCGCCACTCCAGATCGGCCGGAAGGGACCGGCGATGCCCGGCTCGTAGATCCGCAGCGACCCGAAGCCGGGCGCGCCGACCACTTCGACGAGACTGCTCGCCCCTCGGTCGCCGAGAACTCCGATCAGGGCCGCCGCTTGGGCCTGATACCGGTACGACGCCCGGCACGTCGGACAGCGATATCCCTCTCGATGGGAACGATGGCTCCGGACGAAGGTTCCGGGATTCCCGCAGACGGGGCAGCGACTCGAGAAGCGGTGATCCTCGGAATCTCGCGGCGCCGGGCCCGGCGCGACGCGTCCGGATCTCGATCGCCCGAACCAACGAGTGAGACGCTCGATCAAGCGCGGCCCCCGCAGCGCGAAGTTCAGACGGCGCTCACGCCCTCGGGCAGATGCTCGCGCAGGAACGCGGCGAGCGCGTCGACCGAGTGGGTGCGCGCGTAGACCTTGCGCCACACGAGCGCGACCCGGCGCGTCGGCTTCGGGGAGATCGCCACCGTATCGACGTCGCGCCGTCCGCGCGAGGCGAGCAGTGGCAGCAGCGTCGCGCCGACGCCGGCCGCGACCATGTTGCGCAGCGTCTCGAGGCTCGCGCCCGCGACCTCTTCGCGCTCGCGCGACGACACGCGGCCGCACACCTCGAGCGCCTGGTCGCGCAGGCAGTGGCCTTCCTCGAGCAGCAGCAGCGGCAGATCGGCGAGAGCCTCGGTCCGCACGCGCGACTGCTTGGCGAGCGCGTGGCCGCGCGGCAGCGCCAGCACGAAGGGCTCGTCGTAGAGCGACGCGCGGCCGAGGTCGTCGCCGGCGATCGGCAGCGAGAGCAGCGCCGCGTCGAGCTTCGCGGCGCGCAGCTCGCCGAGCAGGATCTCCGTCTGCGTCTCGCGCAGCAGCAGCCGCAGCTTCGGAAATGCCGCGCGCAGACCTCGCACCACGTACGGCAGCAGGTACGGGCCGATCGTCGGGATCACGCCGAGCCGGAAGTCGCCCACCAGCGGATCGCGGCCCTGCGCGGCGAGGTCGGTGAAGCGACGCGCCTCGTCGAGCACGAGCCGCGCCTGTGCGATCAGCCCGCGGCCCGCGTCCGAGATCGACACGCGGCGCCGCGTACGCTCGACCATCACCACGCCGAGCTCGTCCTCGAGCTTCTTGATCGCCGCCGAGAGCGTCGGCTGCGAGACCGCGCACGCCCGCGCCGCACGGCCGAAGTGGCCGGTGTCGGCGAGCGCGACCAGATAGCGGAGTTCCTGCAGGGTCACGCGGCGAGCATAGCCAGACTCGATCGCGGCGACGCGAAAGATCCATTGGACGGATCCACGCGATGCCACTAGCTTGGAACCTCACTCGAGATAGGCAGCAAAGAGGAGATTGCGATGGCAGCGCGTGCATCCAGGGGTGCTTCGATCAAGGGAACGAGCGGGTCGAAGGCCGTGATCGACGCGACCTCGCGGTTGCTGGCCGACAGCTACACGCTCTACCTCAAGACCCACAACTATCACTGGAACGTGACGGGGCCGATGTTCTCGACGCTCCACACCATGTTCGAGACGCAGTACACCGAACTGGCGCTGGCGGTCGACGAGATCGCCGAGCGCATCCGCGCGCAGGGCGCGATGGCGCCGGGCTCCTACACGGAGTTCCAGAAACTGGCCAAGGTGAAGGAAGCCAAGCGCGTCCCGAAGGCCACCGAGATGATCCGCGAGCTCGCAGCCGACTGCGAAACCGTCGCCCAGACCGCGTCGAAGCTGGTCGAAGCGGCGCAGAAGGCGGGCGACGAGGCCAGCGCCGATCTCGGCATCCGCCGCATCCAGGTCGCCGAGAAGAACGCCTGGATGCTGCGCAGCCACCTCGCCTAGGCGGGCGCCAGCTCGACCGGAACGCCGGTCATGAACGCCTGGCTCGACAGGCGCTCGAAGCTGTCCGGGCCGATCGGCAGTAGCGCGTTCGCGTTCACGCCGGGCGTGCGCTGCGCGACCTGCATGCCCGGCGTCTTCGCGTTGCCCCAACCGTGCGTCAACGCGACCACGCCCGGAACGAGCCCGGCGTCGGCGGCCACTTCGACCTCGATCGCGCCGTGCTCGTTCCACACGCGCGCGATCGCGCCCTCGACGAGACCGCGCCCGGCGAGATCGTCGGGGTGCACGTAGAGCCGGTTGCGGTCGTGCGCGCCGCGTTTCATCGCGGGCACGTTCGCGTACCACGAGTTGTGCATGAACGGATCGCGCCGCGTGATCAGCTTGAGCCGGCGCAGCCCCTCGGCGGCCGTCTCCGCGAAGATCGTCTCGGCGCGTTCGAGCGCGTCCGCGAACGCCGCCGGACAGCAGTCGACCCTGGCGTCGCGCGTCTGCAGGTGCTCCGTGTAGAAGGTGCCCGGCTCGAGTCCGTCTTCGAACGCGACGCCGTGCTCGGCCGCGCGCAGCGCCGCGAGCGACGTGCCGCGCGTGCCCAGCTTGTGATCGATGCGGCCCCAGAGGTCCGGCTCGGGGCCCTGGTCGAACGGCGATCGCAGCCCCATCGCCTGCGCGAGCCGGCCGAAGATCCACCACTCCTCGCGCCGCTCGCCGCGCGGCGCGACCACGGGCTCGGTGAACTGCACCCACGGCCGGTGCTGCAGGCCGAGGCCGGTGATGTTGATGTCGGCGCGCTCGTACATGTCGGCGGACGGCAGCAGCCACTCGGCGTACTCGCCGGTGGCGTTGCGGTACAGATCGACGCAGACGAGCAGGTCGAGCGATTCCAGCGCCTCGCGCATCGCCGCCTCGCCGCCGATCGAGAGCACCGGATTGCCCGCGACGACGAAGAGCGCGCGCACGGGATCCTTCGAGCGCGTGATCGAGTGCGCGAGCAGGTTGCCCGGCAGCGAGCCCCGGCGCAGCGTGCCGAACTCGCTCGGCGCGAAGCCCTCCGCGAAGTCGCGGCGTCCCGCCTTCGCGTTCTTGTAGAAGCCGACCGAGAGCACGTTGCCGCCGCGGCGGTCGAGGTTGCCGGTCGCGAACGAGAGCATGTGCGCGAGCCAGTAGGTGAGCGTGCCCTGGCGGCCCATGTTCGCGCCGGTGGACATGTGCACCGAAGCGCCGCGCGCGGCGCGCCAGGCCGCCGCGATCTCGCGGATCGTCGCGGCCGGAACACCGGTCACGGCCGCCGTCCGTTCCGGCGGGAAGCGCCGCACGAAGGCGCGCAGGCCCTCGACGTTCGCGCCGTGCGCCGCGAGCGCAGCCGCGTCGAAACCGCCCGTCGACTCGAGCTCGCAGAGCAGCGACGCGAGGAAGTAGAGATCGGTGTCGGGGCGGATCGGCACCCACGCGCCGGTGCTCGGCGCCACCGACTCGATACGGCGCGGGTTCACGAACCAGATCTTCGCGCCGCGCTCGCGCGCCTCGCGCAGCTCGCGCATCGGATCGGCGATCGAGAGGAACGAGCCGTGCGACACGCGCGGATTGGCGCCGATCACGAGCAGGCACCCGGTGTGCGCGAGATCCGGGATCGGGTGGATCGTGCTCGATCCGAACACCGCCTCGGAGCCCGCGAACTTGTTGGCGCAGTCCTGCGTACCCGACGAGAACGGCCGCCGCGCGCCGAGCTGCGCGAAGAACGCGCCGACCGCCGGCCCGGCCAGCGTATTGAAGGCGGCG
>JALOQG010000150.1 GCA_025453505.1 Myxococcota bacterium
TGAGGCTGACGCGGCTGCCCGCGATCGCATCGAGCGCGACCTCGTCGAGCGCGACTTCGATCACGGATCCGTCGCGCCGCAGCATGCGCAGCTCGATGTCGCGGATCGCGCCCGTGCGCCACAGCCGCGGCATGCCCTCGCGCACCACGATCTCCGCGGACTCGGGCGTCAGCACCGAAGTGATCGAGCGGCCGATCACCTCTTCGCGCGCGTAGCCGGTCTCGGCGAGCCACTTCTCGTTGACCGCGACCAGCCGGCCTTCGGCGTCGATCGAGTGCATCATCACCGGCGCGAAATCGTAGATGCGGCGGAGGCGCGCCTCGCCCTGCCGCAGCGCCTCTTCCGCGCGGGCGCGCTCGGACAGCTCGAGCTCGAGCGCTTCGAGGCTGGCGTGCAGGCGATGGAGCGTCCGCAGCCGCACCTCGTGGAAGAGCACCGCGAGCACGGCGGAGAAAGCGAACGCGAAGCCGAAGTGCAGCCACTGCGGATCGCTCGGCGCGCGCAGCGCCGCGCTCGCGAACACCGCGAGCCCGCCGGCGAGATTCGCGGCGAGCCAGCGGCGCGACGCCACCAGTCCACCCGCCGCGATCGCGAGCAGCATCAGCGACGTCGTCTCGCGCGGATCCGGGACCCAGGCGAAGTACACGGCCTGCGAGATGAGCAGCGAGCCGGCGATCACGGCGCCGAGCGCATGAGCCCACGCGGGCGGCACCGGACGGCGTCGGATCACGAGCCACAGGATCGCGTTGAAGACGCAGGCGCCGCCGGCGGCCGCGGTCGTCGGAACGACGGCCTCGGGACCGAGCATCACGGCGTGCATGATCGTGAGCACGGCCTTCACCAGCGCGGCGGTCAGCGCCACCGGGCCGAGCGACTCGCCCACCATCTCGTTCAGCCATTCTTTACGACGCTCGCGCACGCGGGCACGCTCCCGCAGGGCTCTTCGTCCGGCCGCGGGAGTTGGCTGAGAGGGATGGAGGGGCCGGCGCGTTACGCCAGCGGCAGGCCCGCACGCGGCCATTCGAACGACACGAGCCGGCCGGTGCCGGAGAGCGTCGCGAAGGCAGTGCGCAGACCCGGTCCGCCGAAACACAGGTTCGTGGTGAGCGGATCGGGGAGCGGGAAGTGCTGGATCTGTGCGCCGTCGGGCGAGATCGCGGTGATGCCGCCGTTGCCGATCGTCGCCACGCAGACATGCCCTTCGGCGTCCACGGCCAGCGAGTCGAGCAATTGCATGCCGGGCAGGCCCGCGAGCAGCGTGCCGCCCTGCGCACCGAGTCCGAAGGCGGGCGTGATGCTTCCGGGGCCCGCGATCGCCCACCACCACACGCGTCCGGTCCACGTCTCCGCGACGTAGACGCGCGTGCCATCGGGCGAGAGACCGACGCCGTTCGGCGAATCGAGCGGATACACGACCTCGCGAATCTCGGAGCCGTCGGCCTTCGCCCAGTAGAGCCCGCCGCGATCGCGGTCGCGCTTGCGCGTCTTGCCGTGGTCGGTGAACCAGAAGCCGCCGTTGCGCGCGTCGAAGACGAGATCGTTCGGACCGCGCAGCGGAATGCCGTTGCATTCGCGGTACAGCAGCGTGACCGCGCCGGTCGCGAGATCGACGCGCTCGATGCGGCCGCCGCTGTAGTTCTTCGGCTCTTCGCCGGGGAGCAGCAGACCGCCGACTTCGTGCCACTCGAAGCCGCCGTTGTTGCACACGTAGAGCGCGCCGTCGGGGCCGATCGCCGCGCCGTTCGGACCGCCGCCGGGCGTCGCGATCGTGGTCTTCGCGCCGTCGGGCGCGACGCGCGTCACGCGCCCCGCCTCGATCTCGACCAGCACGATGCTCCCGTCCGGCATCCAGACGGGGCCTTCGGGAAAACGCAGTCCGCTCGCGATCTCGTGGATGTGCATCGCGCTCTTGTAGACAGGCCGCGCGCCCGGGTCAACCGCTATCGTCGGCGCGATGCCGCGCCCGCCCAAGCTCTCGCCCGCCGTCGCCGCGATGCCCGGCGCCGTCTACTCGCCGCTCGGCGACCGCATCCGCACGCGCACCGGTGCGGTCTACCCGCTGCACGTCGGCGACACCTGGCGCGATCCGTTCCTCGGCGGGCGCATGCAGGATCTCGCGCAGGACGCGCACCCGGGCATCCACCGCTACACCGCGACGCAGGGCATTCCGCAACTCGTCGACGCGATCGTCGAGAAGGCGCGCGCGAAGAACGGGATCGCGTGCGAACGCGAGCAGGTGCTCGTGACCGGCGGCGCGACCGCGGGACTCTCGAACGCGATCGGCGCGCTCTGCGAGGCCGGCGACGAGGTGCTGATCCTCGCGCCCTTCTGGCCGCTGATCCGCGGCATCGTGCAGGGCTGGCGCGCGACGCCCGTCGAAGTGCCGCTTTTCGATCGCGTCCACGCGATCGACGCCGCGCTCGCCGCGCTCGACGCGAAGCGCAGCGCGCGCACCGTCGCGCTCTACGTCTCGACGCCATCGAACCCGAGCGGGCGCGTCCTGCCCGCCGCATGGCTCGAGGCCTTCGCCGAATGGGCGCGCCGCCACGACCTGTGGCTCGTCGCGGACGAGGTGTACGAGGAGATCGTCTACACCGGCACGCACGCGTCGATCGCGCGCTTCGCGCCCGAACGCACGGTGACGGCGTTCTCGTTCTCGAAGACGTTCGGCATGGCGGGTTACCGCGCGGGCTACCTGGTCGGGCCGCCCGCGGTGATCGCCGAGGCGCACAAGCTGCATACGCACTCGACCTACAACGCGCCGACGCCCGCGCAGTACGCGGCGCTCGCGGCGCTGCGCGACGGCGCCGCGTGGCTCGAAGAGACGCGCGCGCTCTATCGCGACGCCGGCCGCGACGCGGCGCGCGTGCTCGGCGTTCCCGAGCCCGAGGGCTCGACCTTCCTCTTCCTCGACGTGCGCCGCCATCTCGACGCACGCGGCATGACCGGCTTCCTCGAGGACGTGTTCGAAGACGGCGTCGTGCTCTCGCCCGGCGCGTCGAGCGGCCGCGACTACGAGGGCTTCGCGCGACTCTGCTACACGGCGGCGCCGCCGCCCGAAGTCGCGACCGCCGTGCGGCTGCTCGCCGCGCGGCTGGCAGCGAAGGAGCGCGCTCGATGAGTGAAACACCGGAGCGCGTCGCGACGCTGCTGGCGCGCGAGTCCGCGGGCGGCCGCGTGCGCGTGCAGGGCTGGTGCAAGACCGCGCGCCACGGCAAGGGCGTCTCGTTCCTCGAAGTGTCGGACGGTTCGAGCATGGCCGGCATCCAGGTCGTCGCCGAGCCCGGACTCGCGAACTACGAGAGCGAGCTCCTCGCGCTCCGCACCGGCTGCGCCGTGGACGCCACCGGCGAGCTGGTCGAGTCACCGGCGCAGGGCCAGCGCTTCGAGATCCGCGCCGCGCGCGTGGAGGTGGTCGGCGGCGTCGGCGACGACTACCCGCTGCAGAAGAAGCGCCACTCCTTCGAGTTCCTGCGCGAGGTCGGCCACCTGCGCTTCCGCACCAACACGCTCGGCGCGCTCGCGCGCGTGCGGCACGCGGCGTCGCGCGCGATCCGCAGCTTCTTCGACGCGCGCGGCTTCCTCGAGCTGCACACGCCCATCATCACGGCGTCGGACGCCGAGGGCGCGGGCGCCCTCTTCCGCGCGACGATCTTCGACCCGGCGACCGCGCCGAAGACGGTCGAAGGCACGACCGACTGGACGCAGGACTTCTTCGGCCGTCCCACCTTCCTGACCGTGTCGGGCCAGCTCGAAGCGGAGATCGGCGCGCTGGCGCTCTCGAAGGTCTACACCTTCGGCCCGACCTTCCGCGCCGAGAACTCGAACACCAGCCGTCACCTCGCCGAGTTCTGGATGGTCGAGCCCGAGGTCGCGTTCCTGGATCTCGACGGCGACGCCGCGCTCGCCGAGGCGTTCGTGCGCGCGGTGCTCGGCGAGCTGCTCGAGCGCTGCGGCGAGGATCTCGCCTTCTTCGACGAGCGCGTGCTGAAGGGCGTCGTCGAGACTCTCGAACACGTCGTCGCGACGCCGTTCGAGCGCATGACCTACACGGACGCCGTCGCGCGGCTCGAGAAGAGCGGCAAGGCGTTCGAGTTCCCGGTCGCGTGGGGCGCGGATCTCCAGAGCGAGCACGAGCGCTGGTTGACCGAGGAACACGTGAAGCGCCCGGTGATCGTCACGAACTACCCGCGCGGCGTGAAGGCGTTCTACATGTATCTCGACGACGACGAGCGCACCGTGCGCGCGATGGACGTGCTGGTGCCGCGCGTCGGCGAGATCGTCGGCGGCTCGCAGCGCGAGCACCGGCTGCCGGTGCTGGAGCGGCGCATGCGCGAGGTCGGCATCGATCCCGCGGCGCTCGGCTGGTACTGCGACCTGCGCCGGCACGGCTCGGTGCCGCACGCCGGCTTCGGCCTCGGGCTGGAGCGGCTGCTGCTCTTCGCGACCGGCCTCGGCAACGTGCGCGACGTGATCCCGTTCCCGCGCACGCCGGGGAGTGCGGAGTACTAGTCCAATCCAGCCGGAGCGGCTGGCTCAGGGGTCGCTGCGGCGCGCCTTCTGGACGAGGCCTTCGCGATGCTGCAGGAAGCCGCTGCGGACGGCGGCGTAGAAGTCGAGCGACGACCTGCGCAGCTCGGTGATCTCCTCGCGACGGTCCTCGCGCTCGGTGATGCCGTAGCCGCCGCCGATGAAGAGCTGCGTCGGAAGCGGGAGGATCCAGCGGTCGATGCGCAGGAACGTGTCGACCGCCGCACCGAAGGCGTCGCGCGTGGTGCTGGGTCCGAGCAGCGGGAACACGTGATAGATGCCGGGCGGAACGCCGTAGCGGCCGAGCGTCTGACCGAAATCGGCGTAGTGCTCGTCCCAGCCCAGCTCGGCCGCCGGATCGAAGAGGCCGCCGAAGCCGAGGGTCGAGTTGAGCGCGAAGCGCCCGAGCGTCTCCGCCGCGCCTCGCGGATGCAGCTGCAGCACCTGGTTCACGAACACGACGGGGCGGTTCAGGTTCGAGAAGACGCCGCGGACGCCCGTCTTGATGGGTTCCGGAACGACCCACCCGTAGAAGCGCGCGACCGGCTCGAGCACGGCGCGATCGACGGCATCGTTCACGAAGAAGATCGGACGATTGACCGGCTCCAGCGGATCGCCGACCTGCGGCCCGACGAATCCGTCGTCCGCCTCTTCGAAGAACGGATCCTCCGGGATGGGCTCGTCGTCGGCGCGCGAGGCCGCGGCGGGCGCGATCGTCAGCAGGGCGACGGCGAGCAAAAGCCGAAGCAAGTGACCGTCGTCGGATGCGGTTCTGGATCGCGTCTTCGACATCCGCCCTCGTCCCAGGTGCGCGGCGCGCGGTCTTTCGATTCCATGCGCGGCTCGGCGCTACGCCGACCCCTCGGGGCATCCTGCCACAGACAGGCCCCCGGCAGCTACAAGCAATCAGCGGCGCAGGGAGGCCATCCATGAAGCGGTTCGGTGCGGGCACGAAGAGCGGAGCGGAAATCGGAGCGCGCGTGCTCGGAGCGGGCGTCGGCCTGGCTGCCCTGCTGCTGCTCGGCGGCGCGCAGTGCACGTCGAAGCCGAAGATCACGACGCCGGCGAACGAGACCGCGATCGACGCCACGGGAACGCCCGTCGCGGTCGACCTGGTGAACGCGCCCGGCGCGAACGCGGTGGTCACCGTCGAACTCTTCCGCGCGGTGGACGAGACGCCGGTGACGTCGATCGACGTCACCGCCTCGATGACGCGCGTCGGCGCGTCGATCACCGGCCACCTCGGCCCCGCCGAGCTGCGCGAAGGCCGCAACCAGCTGCGCGTCACGATCGACGCCGACGGCGACGGCGCCATCGACAACCAGGCCTGGTCCACGTTCTCGTGGGAGCCGAACCTCGATCTCGCGAGCGCCGATCGCTGCGACCCGCTCGACCCGAGCCTGTGTCTCTTCCCGTTCCCGAACGACCGCTTCACGACGCCCGACCCGGCGACGCCTACGGGCCTGCGCGTCGCGCTGCATCCCGACTCGATGCCGCGCAACGTCGGCAACCGCCCCGCCAATCCCGCCAAGTGGAACTTCCTCGACGGCTTCAGCGTCGGCGCGATGCTGCTCTTCCAGAACGTCTCGATCGACCTCGACCGGACGGGAGCGCCGCCGCTCACCGACATCGGGCGCTCGATCGAGCCGTCGTCGCCGACCGTGCTGCTCGACACCGAAACCGGCGAACGCGTGCTGCACTGGATCGAGCGGGAGTCCTACTACGACGAGCCCGAAGAAGAGCGACCGCTGATCGTGCGCGTCGGCGTCAACCTGCCGAACGCGCGGCGCCACGCGATGGCGGTGCGCCGCATGCGCGACGCATCCGGGGCGATCGTCGAGCCGAGCCGCCTCTTCCGGATCTACCGCGACGCGATCCCCACCTACGATCCCGTCGTCGAAGCGCGGCGCCCGGAGATGGAGGCGCTCTTCGCCGAGCTCGCCGACGCCGGCGTCGAGCGCGACGACCTCTATCTCGCGTGGGACTTCACCACGCAGAGCGTCCCGAGCCTCGCGGGCAAGATGCTCCACATGCGCGACGAGGCGTTCGCGTCGCTCGCCGGCGCGTCGCCGTCCTTCACCGTGACGGAGGTGATCGAGCCGTCGGACAGCCGCATCTTCCGCGACGTGCGTGGCACCTTCCTGGTGCCGCTCTACATGACCACCACGGCGCCGGGCGCATTGCTGAACCTCGACGCGAACCACCTGCCGTTCACGACGGGCGGCTTCTTCACCGCGAACTTCCGCTGCATGGTTCCGTACGCGGCGACGACGAACGGCGCGCTGCCCGTGCGCCCCGCGGACATGTCGAACGAGCACGACTTCGTCATGTGCGCGACGCGCTGGACCGGCATGGGCGACGACGACTACAACACCGTCCTCACCATCCTCACCGACTTCTCGAACTTCCCGAAGCTCTCGGAACGCCTGCACCAGGGCATGCTGAACTTCCTCTTCCTCGGACGCCTCATGATCCACGCGGACGGCTTCGCGAGTCATCCTGCGTTCCAGGTGGACGGCGAATCCCTGATCGACCGCAGCGAACTCTTCTACGACGGCAACTCGCAAGGGGCGATCGCGGGCGGCAGCCTCGCGTCCTACGCACAGGACTACACCCGTGCGGTGCTCGGCGTGCCGGGCATGAACTACGGCACGCTGCTGAACCGCAGCGTCGACTTCGACGACTTCAACATCTTCTTCCAGGCGGCCTATCCCTCGGGCCTCGACCGTCAGTTCCTGCTCTCGCTGGTGGAGATGCTGTGGGAGCAGGTCGAGATCAGCGGCGGCGCCAATCACCTCACCAGGGATCC
>JALOQG010000151.1 GCA_025453505.1 Myxococcota bacterium
CGCGTGATGCCGGGGAAGCGGCGGTCGAGCTCCGCGACGTCGGCCACGTCGCCGAGCGGCGTGCCCTCGCGGACCGCGACGAGTTTCACGTCGAGCGCGCCGCGATCGTGCATCTCGAGCAGACCGATCACGCGCGCCGGCACGACCGCACCGCGCGGGATCGACTCGCCGAGCACGAGCACGTCGAGCGGATCGCCGTCGCCGCCGCGCCGTTTCGAGAGCAGCGTGCGCGGCACCATGCCGTAGTTCGCCGGATAGCCGAGATACGCGACGCGGCGCGGCTTGCCGTCCTTCAGGTCCCAGTGCAAGAGCCCGTCCTCGTTCTTCACCTCCCACTTGTCGACCGAACCGGCCGGAACCTCGATCACCGCGTTCGCGAAACCGGGCGCGGGCACCGCCGTGTGGCCGGAGAGGAAGTTCGCGGGACCGCGCAACGTCTGCGCATCGACGCGCTCGAGTCCGGGCGCGATCGGCGTAGCGGACTCGTCGGCAGCGGCACTCGGTCCGGATGCGCTCATCCCGAGCAGCATGAGCGAGAGCGCGAGGCTTCGCATGGGAACCTCCTCGAGGCGGGGTTCAAGGATCGACGGCCGCGAGCGGTGGTGTCTCGGGCACGAGCCGCTCGGCCGGCTTCACGGCACCGGGCGCGGTCGCGAAGACGAGCACGCCGCACACGGTGAGCACGAGCCCGATCCACTGCCGCGCCGACGCGACCTCGCCGAGCAGCAGGAAGCTCGCGCCCATCGAGAGCATCGGAATGCTCGGCACCACGATCGAGGTGCAGCGGGCGAGGTCGAGCCGCTGGATCGCTGCATACCAGAGCAGCGTGCCGACGAACGAGAGCACGGCGCCCTGCACCGCCAGCACGGGGAGCAGCCGCATCAGATCGTCGTGCGCGGGCAGGCGCGCGATGCCGCCGCTCGCGAGCCACACGGCGGCGAGCACGATCGCGCCGTAGACGTAGCGCGCGCCGGTCAGCGTGTGCGGCTCGACCGAGCGGAGCCCGCGCAACACGATCAAGTGCGAGATCTGCCAGCCGAGCGGCGTCACGAGCAGCAGCGCGTTGCCGACCCAGCCCGAGAAGCCGCTCGGGTTCATCGCGAGCGCGATCCCGACCACGATCGCGCCGACCGCCGCGAGCCGCCGCGGCGCGAGCGGATGACCGAGGAAGATGCGCGCGAGGAAGAGCGAGTAGACGGGCTCGATCTGGAGACACAGCGCGGTCTCGATCGCACTCGTGCGGCGCGCGCCTTCGAAGAAGAGCAGGAAGGTGATCGCGGTACCGAGCGTGCCGATCGCGACGAGCGCGGGCACTTCGCGCCGCCCGACGAGCTTGCGGACTTCACCGCGCCACGCGAGCGACGCGAACGCGCAGACGCCCGCGACGACGGTGGTGGCGGTCGCGACGAAGAGTGCGTCGGCGTCGGCGGTGGTGAGTTTCGCGACGGCGGGCACGAAGGCGCCGCTGAGCGCGCACAGCGCCGCGAAGAGCAGGCCCAGCCTCTCCTGCCCGCCCGTTCGAGTGCCGTCGCTCATGGGATGCGCGGCAGGGTGACACGCGGTCTCCCTGCCGCAAGGGAGTTATTCTCGCCCGCCATGCGCATCGCGACCTGGAACATCAACGGCCTGCGCGCCCGTCTCGATCTGCTGCTCGCGTGGCTGCGCGATCGCAAACCCGACGTCGTCGGGCTGCAAGAGTTGAAGCTCGAGAGCGACAAGTTCCCGCACGACGTGCTCGAAGCCGCCGGCTATCGCGCGCTCGTGCACGGGCAGAAGAGCTGGAACGGCGTCGCGATCCTCTCGCGCGAAGCGGCCGAGGCGACGCAGATCGGCCTGCCCGGACAGGAAGCGCTCGGCGCGCGGCTGCTCACCGCGCGCATCGGCGATCTCGCGTACACCACCGTCTACTGCCCGAACGGCAAGAGCGTCGATCACCCTGACTTCCCGTTGAAGCTCGCCTGGTTCGACGCGCTCGCGACGCACCTCGCCGCGCACGCGGGCGAGGCGCATCTGGTCGGCGGCGACTTCAACGTCGTGCCCGCCGCGATCGACTCGTTCGACGAAGCGCGGCTGCGCGGCGAGATCTTCCACACGGACGAAGAGCGCGCGCGCATGGCACGGCTCTTCGAACTCGGATTCGCCGACGCGTTCCGCGCGTTGCGGCCGGACGAGCAGGCCTTCTCCTGGTGGGACTACCGCGGCGGCGCCTTCCACCGCCGCATGGGCCTGCGCATCGACCTGCTGCTCGCGACGCCCCCGGCGCTGGCGCGCGTCCGCGCCGTCGAGATCGATCGCGAGTACCGCAAGAAGCAGGACGGCCAGACGCCGTCGGATCACGCGCCCGTCTGGGTCGATCTCGAGGCCTGACAGACTGCCGACGGGGCGTCTGGCCCGGGTCCGTCGAGTTTTCCCTTGCACTTTCTACCTGCGCGCAGGTAGAAATCCTGCATGGATCGAGTCTTCGCAGCGCGGGCGGAAGGGGCCGGGGAGCCGGAGCGGCCGGGCTCGCGGTCCGAGCGGACGCGCGCGGCGATCCTCGCGGCCGCCGAGACGCTGTTTGCGGAACGCGGCTTCGCCGAGACGCGACTCGAGGACGTCGCGACCGCGGTCGGCATCCGGCGCGCGTCGCTCTTCTACTACTACTCCGACAAGCACGCGCTCTACGACGCGGTGCTCGCCGACGTCTTCGGCGAGCAGCGCCGGCGCCTCGAACCGGTGCTGCTCGGCCCGGGCTCGCTGCTCGAGCGGACACTCGCGGCGGTCGAAGTGTGGATCGACGCGCTCGCCGCGCGCCCGGCCACGGCGCGCATCCTGCTCCGCGAAGTCGCCGACGGCCGCAGCGGACAGGAACCGCCGGTGATCAAGCACACGCGTGCGTTCTTCGAGCTGATCGGCCAGGCGCTCGCGCGCAGCAGCGGCGACGTACTCGCGCACGCCGAGCCCGTGCATCCGGTCCACCTCGCCGCCGTCGTGACCGGCGCGACCGTCTTCTACATCGCGGCGATGCCGGCACTGCTGCCCGGTCTCGGCTTCGACCCGTTCGAGCCGGCGCGCCTCGAAGCCTTCAAACGCGAGCTGACGTCCACCGTACGGCGTCTGCTCGGCGCCGCCTGACACCGGAGGGAGACCATGCTCGAGGAAGAAGTCCGCCAGTTGCGCGAGGCCCATGCGCAGGCGCGCGCCGAAGCGGATCCGTTCGAGCGCTTCAACCGCGCACAGGGCATCGGCGCGATCCGCGATCCGTACGCCGGGATCGCCGCGCTGCGCGCGGTCGCGCCGGTGCATCACATCGCGCTCGGCAGCGCGCCGCGTCCGCCCGGCATGCCCGACGCGGCGATGCCGCGGGAGCTCTACGCCGTGCTCAGCTTCGACGCGGTCGACGAAGTGCTGCGCGATGCGCGGCGCTTCTGCTCGGAGGGCTACAAGCTCTCGATGGGTCCGGTCATGGGCCACACGATCCTCGAAATGGACGGCGAAGAGCACCAGCGCCATCGCGCGCTGCTCTCGCGCGCCTTCACGCGCCGCGCCGTCGCGCACTGGGAGCGCGATCTCGTCCGCCCGATCGTGCACGCCTACATCGACGTCTTCGCCAGGCGCGGCGAGGCGGATCTCGTGCGCGAGCTGACCTTTCCATTCCCGGTGCGCGTGGTGGCGGCGATGATCGGGCTGCCGATCGAGGAGCACCGGCGCTTCCACCGCCTCGCGGTCGAACTGATCAGCGTCGGCGTGGACTGGGAAACCGGCAAACGCGCCTCGCGCGAGCTGCGCGAGCTGTACGCGCCCGTCGTCGCCGCGCGCCGCCGCGCGCCACAGGACGACCTGATCAGCGTGCTCGCGCACGCGGAGCTGGACGGCACACGGCTCTCCGACGAGGAGATCTACGCCTTCCTGTGCCTGCTCGCGCCGGCCGGGGCGGAGACGACGTACCGCTCGACGAGCAATCTGCTCTTCGGCCTGCTCTCGCATCCCGAGCAGCTCGACGCCGTCAAGCGCGATCGCAGCCTGATCCCGCAGGCGACCGAGGAGGGCCTGCGCTGGGAGCCGCCGCTGCTCAACATCATTCGCACCGCGACCGAGGACACGACGGTCGCCGGCGTCGCGATTGCGAAGGGCACCCCGCTGGCGCTCAACCTCGGCGGGGCGAATCGCGATCCCGCGCGCTGGACGGATCCCGACCGCTTCGACGTGTTCCGCGCGCCGAAGCCGCACCTCGCGTTCGCGATCGGCGCGCACGTCTGCATGGGCATGCACCTCGCGCGCATGGAGACGCGCGTCCTGCTCGACGCTCTCTTCGACCGGCTGCCGAACCTGCGTCTCGATCCCGACGCGGACGACGTGCACATCTCGGGCCTGCTCTTCCGCTCGCCGCACTCGCTCCCGGTGCGCTTCGACCCTATGCGAAGAGCCTGAGAGGCGCCGAGCGCCCCTTCGCCTGTGAGGTTCCGATCCCCTTCTACACGGGGGTGTGAGGCACCTCACAGCGAAGCGTCCGGCGCGGGCCGATGATGCTCCTCGTAGACAGTCGGGGAGGAGACGTCATGCCGGAACACGATCATCCGTACCAGCGCATCCTGGCGGCAATCCACTGGGCCATTGCTTCGAGCTGGCTCGCGATGATGCTCTCGCTTGCACTCGCGTGAGGAACCGCGAAGGCCCTCAGGCGTTCCCAGTTACCGGTCGATAGGGGACGCCGGGAGGGTCGCGAGATGCGCCTCGCACCGACACTCAGCCTGGCGCTCCTGCTCGCGGCCCGCGCCTTCGCCGACCCCGTCGAAGTCCACCTGAGCGCCGAGGTCGATGCGTCGCCCGAGCACGTGCTCGGCGTGCTGACGAACTTCGAGGCCTGGGGCGACGTCTTCGTCAGCGTCGAGACGCTGCGCGCCGAACGCCCGGATCCGCTCCACGCGCGCGTGGAGCAGAAGGCGCGCCGCGCCGGTCACACACTCGCGTACACGCTCGTCGCGACCATCGACCCGAGCGCGCGACGCGTCGAACTCGCGCTCGACCCGACGCGGTCCCACGATCTCGAAGAGCTTCGCACGAGCTGGCGCATCCACGGCCTGCCGAGCGGCGGCTCGCGCATCGATCTGCACGTCGTGACCGAGTCCGGCCTGCCCGTGCCCGGCTTCATCGAGCGCGCCGTCGCCGAAGGCACGGCGCGCACCTCGCTCGACGAGCTCGTCGTCGCATTGCATCCCGGCATCTAGCCCGATCCGGCAGCCATCGCCCCTACGCATTTGCGTGCGCTGATCCAAGCGTCCGGGTGCGCATGCCATGGGAAGTTGCCCGGAACGGGGCCGACGCGGCACCGCAGCGTCACGCGCGTCGGATGGAATGTCGCCGTCGCCGCGAAACGGCAGCGACACACGCCGCAAAGGCGAATGGACGCGGCCCGCCGCGTCGGGGCGGGACCCTCCCAGGCGGCCCGCCCCTCTTCGTTGCGAGCGGCACACGAGTGCAGGACGGGGCGACCCGGTCGCCGGGCGGTGGTGGACGATGGAGTGGATCTGGCTCGGCTGCATCGCGGCGATCGCGCTCGCGGTGCTCGTGCTCGGCGCCGAGGAGTTCGAGTAACGACGTCAGGGCGCGGGCAACTCCCAGAGCCGGGCGAACTCCGCGCCGAGCGCCTGCGCCTCCGCCTGCTGCTCGAACGCGAAGCGCGCGGCCGATGCGCCGTCCGCGCCGCGCACGCGCAGCTCCCACAGCCGCGGCCGCGCCTGCGGCTTGACGTCGGAGCCGATCGGCCGCGCGCGCGCGATCTCGAGCGACGCGATCTGCGCACGCGACACCTCCGCCGCACCGCGCAATCCGTCGCGGCTCGCGTCCCACGTCGCGCCGCCGAAGCGCAACGCGACGCCACCGACCCCTGCGATGCCGAGCCCGAGCAGGATCAGCGGCAGCTTGCGCCCGGCCACCACACCGAGCGCAGCGAGCGCGAGCCCGAACCCGACGATCCCCTTCGCGACGAGCCCGCCCTCCTGCGCGCGGATCACGAACCCGACCGGCGTCGGCTCGATGCGATACGTCCCGATCCGCGCAGGCGGCTCGGCCCGCGCGGCGATCGAGAGCAGTACGAAGGCGAGTAGTGCAGTCGACGCGAACAGCTTCATGCGCGGCGAGCATATCGCGCGCGAAACGCATCGCGCAGATCAGCCGCCGACCACCGGGACGGAGAGAGATCGGCAGATCTTCTGGGCCAATCGATTCGGGATTTCTGCGTGACGGGGCACTGCCTCGACCGCACCGGTCGCAGGATTCGACCACAGCGAGTGCGATCGCCCTTCTCGCTTCAGGTGGCAGCCATGTCTTCGCAGATGGCGGAGCAATGCTCCCCTGTTCACTCGACGACGACCGTGCTGCGAACGGCTTCGGGCGGCATGCCTCGCAGTCCGTCTTCCCGCCGATCCTCGAGGATCGATGCGATGGCGTCGGCGAGGCTGGCCCGCGCCTCCTCGCCGCTGCGGCCCTGCCCGTTCGCTCCCGGAATCTCCGGGCAGTACGCGATGTACCACTCGCCGTCCTGCTCGATGATGGCAGTGAACTCGTTGCGCATCGGGAGACCTCGTACGGATTCGCCTGTCTCGATCTCGATCACGCGGACTCCAGCGGGACCGCCGGGGTGGCCGAAAAGTAGCCGACAGCCCCCGCCGCGCGCGCCACGCAAGGGCAACTCCGGATCCGCCGCTCCTACTCCTCGACGAACGGATTGACCGCGCCGTCGCTGAGCACGTGCTTCATCACCTTGCCCGTCGCGTTGCGCGGCAGCGGATCGGTGCGCAACTCCCAATGCGCGGGGACCTTGTAGTAGGCCAGCTCGGCGACGAAACGGGCGAGTTCCTCTGCGCTCGGCGCGGGATCCGCGACGACGACGATCGCCTTCCCCTCCTGCCCGAGTTCGGGATGGTCGACGCCGACCACGGCCGCCTCGCGCACGCGCGGGTGCAGCTCCAGACACTGCTCGATCTCCGCGGGATACACGTTCTCGGCGCCGCGCAGGATCAGGTCGCGGCGACGCGAGTGGATGTAGAGATAGCCGTCCTCGCAGTGCCCGACGTCGCCCGTGCGCAGCCAGCGATCCGGCGAGATCGACGCGGCCGTCTCCTGCGGGCGCCGCCAGTACTCGCGCATCACGAGCGGCCCGCGGATGTGGATCTCGCCTTCTTCGCCCTCGGCGACGGGCCGGCCCGCGAGATCGCGGAGCTCGATCTCGACCGTCGGAAGCGGGCGGCCGACCGAGTCCGGCCGCGCGATCAGCTCGTCGCCGGCCTGGATCGTCGCGAGCGCGGTCGACTCGGTCAGGCCGTAGCCGATCCCGACCGAGCGGCTGGCGGCCGGAAAGGCCTCGCGCATGCGTTCGAAGAGATCGAGCGGCAGCGGTGCGCCGCCCGAACCGATGTGCGTCACGTGCGAGAAGTCGTAGGACGGGAACGCCGGATGCGCGAGCACGCGATGCATCATGTTGCCCATCGGGCTCCACGACGTGACGCGTTCCGCGACGATCACGTCCATCACGCGCTTCGGATCGAAGCGCCCCATCATCCACACGGTCTTCAGACCGTTCGCGAGCGCCGCGATCGCGCCGGCGTAGAGACCCGACACGTGGAAGAGCGGCGCGTTCACCAGCATGCACGGCTTCGCGCGCGGCGCGAACGTCTCGCCGCGCGCCGCTGCGTCGGCGGCCGCCTTCAGCATCGAGCGCGCGCCGTGAAAGACCTGCAGGCGCACCATCGCGACGATCCCGCGGTGCGTGTTGACGGCGCCTTTCGGGCGTCCGGTCGTGCCGCTCGTGTAGAGGATCGTCGCGGCGTCGTCCTCGGCGATCGGAGCATCCGGCAGCGACGCATCGCGAGCGTGCCCCGCGAGCTTCGCGAACTCCGACTCGATCTCGACGACCGGCATCGCGAGCTTCACGTCCGCGATGCGCGCGAGACGCTTGCGGTCGCCGACCAGCACGCGGGGCTCGCTGTCCGTGAGTCCGTGGAGGATCTCGTCGCGCACCCACCAGCCGTTCAGGCCCACCGCGATCGCGCCGAGGCTCACGGTCGCCCAGAACGTGGTGATCCACTCGGGGCAGTTCGCGGCGAGGATCGCGACGCGATCGCCCGGTCCGACGCCGAAGCGCTCGCCCAACGCCGCCGCCACCGACGCGACGTCGCGCAGGTGTTCCGCGAACGAGATGCGCCGGCCGTCGTCCACGACCAGATACTCCGCATCGCCGTGCGCGGCGGAAGTCTCGAGCAGCGCGCGCAGCGACGGCAACCGCTCGCGGAACACGCGCGTCGGCACGCCGAGTACGGGCTCGACGACGATCTCGAACGGCGCACCGGGTCCCGTGAGCCGCGCCTCGATC
>JALOQG010000152.1 GCA_025453505.1 Myxococcota bacterium
CTGCGATCTGGAATTCGACCCGGAGCGCTTCCCCGACCCGAGAGCGTTCCTCACCGGCCTTCGTGAGGAGGGCGTCAAAGTCTGTCTCTGGCAGCTGCCCTACATCCCCGAAGGTTCGAGCCTCTTCGACGAACTCGCGGCGGTCGACGGGTTCGTCAAGCGCGCCGACGGATCTCTCTACGACGTGGGGATCTGCTACACGCCGGGTTTCGAGGGTCGCGTCGGCTGCATCGACTTCACCAATCCTGCTGCGGTTCGTGTCTACCAGGCGCGCCTCGCGCGACTCTTCGCACTCGGCGCGAGCGCGATCAAGGTGGACTTCGGCGAGCAGGCTCCGCTCGACGGGATCTACCACGATGGCACGCCGGGCCATCGCGCACACAATCTCTATCCGCTGCTCTACACCCGCGCCGTGGCCGAGGCGACCGAGCGCGGGACCGGGGAATCGATCGTCTGGGCCCGATCGGCGTGGGCGGGAAGCCAGCGATACCCGCTGCACTGGGGCGGGGACTCGAGCGCGAACTGGGAGAACCTCGGACCGCAGCTGGCAGGCGGTCTCTCCCTCGGACTCTCGGGCTTCTCGTTCTGGAGCCAGGACATCGGTGGCTTCTTCGGGGAGACGGGGGGCGACCTGCTGGTGCGCTGGATGCAGGCGGGAGCCTTTCTTTCGCACGCGCGCATCCATGGGATGGGGCCGCGCGAGCTTCCCGACTTCGAGCCGTCGGTGCGCGACGCGTGTCGAGACGTGCTGCGGCTGCGCTACCGCCTGCTGCCGTACCTGCTCGCGAGCGCACGGGCGTGCGCGGCGCGAACGCTTCCGATGGCGCGCGCGCTCGTCGTCGACTGGCCGGACGATCCGAGCACGTGGGCGATCGCGGACCAATGGCTGCTGGGCGAGTTCCTGCTCGTCGCGCCGATCCTCGATTCCACGGGACGCCGTCGCGTGTATCTGCCCGCGGGCACATGGACCGACTGGGCGTCCGGTGCGCGTCTCGAGGGCCGGCGCTGGATCGAGCGAACGGCCGACGTCGCGACCCTACCGCTCTACGTCCGAGAGGGAGGGATCATCCCGATGGCTCATGAGATGGAATGGGTCGGCCAACGACCCGTGGACGAACTCGAGGTGATCCTCGCGCCGTTCACCGGCGAAGGGATCTCGACCCTCCGAGTGCCGGTCGGCTCCGAGGAGGTCCCGATCCGATACACCTCGGCGTCCGGACGCCATCGCCTGGAAGTCGGAAGCACGTCGATTCGCGTGCGTGTGACGCCGATCGGCGTGCCCGGACTCCACGTCGATCTCGTCCAGCCCTGATCGGGAGGCGGGGAACCGCCTCCAACAGGGATCGCGCGGCCAACCGGCTAGAAGCGCTCGAGATCCAGATCGGCCTTTTCGGGCTCGCCCGGGATCTCTTCGCCGACGCCGTCGTCCTTGTCGAAGTCGTCCCAGGTGCCGTCGCTGGTGCTCGCGATGCCGCGGAAGCGCAGTGCGAAGTCGTCGGCGTTGGAGACGTGCTTCAGCGCCTCCTCGTAGGTCACGAGGCCCTGCTTCACGTGCTGCATCAGCGACTGGTCGAAGGTCTGCATGCCGTAGGTGGTGAAGCCCTTCGCGATCGCGTCGTGGATCTCCTTGGTGCGGTCCTTGTCGGAGATGCACTCGCGCACGCGCGCCGTCGCGATCATCACCTCGAGCGCGGGCACGCGGCCCTTGCCGTCGGCGCGCGGCACCAGACGCTGCGAGATCACGGCCTTCAGGATCGACGCGAGCTGGATGCGCACCTGCTTCTGCTGGTACGGCGGGAACACCGAGATGATGCGGTTGATCGTCTCGGTGGCGTCGAGGGTGTGCAGCGTCGAGAGCACGAGGTGGCCGGTCTCGGCGGCGGTGAGCGCCGTCTCGATGGTCTCGAAGTCGCGCATTTCGCCGACCAGGATCACGTCGGGATCCTGGCGCAGCGCGGCGCGCAGCGCGTTGGCGAAGGTGTTGGTGTCCACGCCGATCTCGCGCTGGTTCACGATCGAGCGGCGATCGCGGATCAGGAACTCGATCGGGTCCTCGATCGTCATGATGTGGCAGGTCCGCGCCGAGTTGATGTGCTCGATCATCGCGGCGAGCGTCGTCGACTTGCCCGAGCCGGTGGTGCCCGTCACGAGGATCAGGCCGCGCTGCTCGTTGGCGATCGACTCGACGACCTTCGGCAGGTGGAGTTGGTCGATCGTCTTCACGCCGAACGGAATCACGCGGAACACGCAGCCGACCGTGCCGCGCTGCTGGAATACGTTGACGCGGAAGCGGCCGAGGCCCGCGATGCCGTACGCGAGATCGCACTCGTGGTGCGTCGTCCAGCGTTCCTTCTGGACCGGATTCATGATGCCGGTGGCGATCCGCTCGAGATACTCGGGCAGCAGACGCTCGGCGTTCTTCAGCGGGACCAGCGCTCCGTCCACCCGGAAGATCGGCGGCAAGCCCGACTTCAGATGGATGTCGGAAGCGCCGCCCTTCAAGGCGATCTTGAGGATCTCGTTGAGCTCGAGCGACATGGCGCGGGGCACTCCTCGGGTACGGGGACCCGACGAGACGTTTCGACCGCGCCGCGAGCGGGCTTGAGCGCCACGCGTGCGTCCCGGAATCGGGACGCGGCGCGGCTCCGTTGCGGCTCCTATGCTGGCCGGATGCGCGGGGAGGTCTTACGACGCGGCGTGGCGGTCGGCGTCGTCCTCGGTCTCGCCGCGGCCGTGGAGACGCTGCGCACCACGTCCGCCCTGCGGCTCGGCCCGTGGCTGCCCGCCTTCGAGTTGACCTCGCTTTTCGTGCTGTGCTTCGGCGCGATCGGCCTCGCGATCGGCCTCCTGTGCAGCGCCGTCCCGCGGCTCGGCGGCGCGCGCGTGCTGTGGCCGCTGACCGTGCTGGCGATCGCGTTCGCCGCGTGGAACGAAGGAGCGCGGCACGTCGCGCTGCTCGACACTTGGCGCTACGCCGCCCGCATCGCGATCGGACTCGGCGCGATCGCAGTCATCGCGCACGGCTGGCGGCGGACGGCAGCGACCTCGCGCCGGCTGCGAAGCGTCGAAGCGTGCCTGGCCGGGCTGCTGCTGCCCGCCGCGATCGGCGCGCTCCTGTACGCGTCGCGACCGCTTCCCGCGCCGGGCGACGCCGCGACAGCGGGCGGTGTCCTCGCGCTCGCGCCGCGCTTTGCGCCCGAACCCGAAGCCGCGCTGGCGATCGCGCACGACGCGCAGCGGCCGCGCGTGCTCCTGATCGGAGTGGACGGCCTGTCATGGGATCGTCTGGAGCGCGGCATCGCCGCGGGCCGGCTCCCGACCTTCGCGAAGCTGATCGCGCAGGGCGTGGCGGCACCGCTGCGCTCCGAGCGGCCCACCTACTCGCCGCGACTCTGGACGTCGATGCTGACGGGCGTGCCGGCCGAGCAGCACGGCATCGAGGACTTCTACCTGCTGCAAGTGCCGCGTCTCGGTGTCCAGAACTTGCGCATGCAGCGCAGCTTCGGGCCGATGCGACTGCTCCTCGAACGCAGCGGCGAGCTGCGCTTCGTGCCGGTGACGAGCAGCCTGCGACGGCGCAAGGCGCTCTGGAATCTCGCCGACGAGGCCGGCCTGCGCAGCGCCGTCGTCGGCCTGTGGGCGACCTGGCCACCGGAAGCCCTGCGCCACGGCGCCGTGGTCTCGGATCATGCGAGCGTCGCGCGCCAGCGCGAATGGCTCGATCGCGGCAAGGCCAGCGAGAGCGCCGAGGTGACGACGTGGCCGCCCGCGCTCGCCGAACGTCTCGCGCCGCTGCAGCGCACGCCCGACTCGGTCACACGCGCGGAGTTGGAGGAGTTCGTCTCGGTGGACGACGCCGCGTGGGACGCGTTCCAGTCGCTCACGCACTTCTCGAAGCAGGAACGTCTCTCGGCGTTCCGCTCGAGCCACCTGAACGACGCCTTCTACGCACGGGCCGCCGCGACGCTGTGGAGCGAAGACCGGCCCGACCTGCTCGTCGTGTACCTGCGCGCGGTGGACGAACTCTCGCACTTCTTCCTCGAAGCCGGCGTGCCCGAGGCTTCCGAGCTCGGCTGGAGCGACGCCGACGTGCGTCGCTTCGCCGGAGTCGTGGACGCCGCCCATGCGTGGACCGATCGCGCGATCGCGCCGCTCGTCGCCGCCGCACTGGCCGACGGCGACACGCTCGTCGCGCTGGTGTCGGATCACGGCTGGTCGCGCGAGGCGAGCGGCCGCTGGAACCACAACGACGCACCGCCCGGCGTGCTCGTCCTGGCGGGCGCGGGCGTGTGCGAATCCGGATGCCCGCCGCTCGACGCGTCGATCTACGACATCGCGCCGACGCTCCTCGCCCGCCTCGGGCTGCCGATCTCCGACGAGCTGGCGGGACGCCCGCTCGACGCCGCCTTCGAGACGCCGCGTCCGGTGCGGCGCGTCGCGGCCTATGGCGCACCGCTCGCGGCTTCGCGCGCCGTCGCATCCGGCGCGGACGGCGCGCTGCGCGAGAAGCTCGAGGCGCTCGGCTACGTGCGCGAATAGCGGCAGGCGGCCGCTCCGCGTCACCGGATCCTGACCGATCCGGCACTGGAGGGTGTCGCAAGCGTCGAGGCCGCGACGCCGGGACTCGATCGGATCGCCATGCGCCGTTCCTAGCTTCCCGTCGATCGAAAACCCGCCCCCCGCGGAGATCGACCATGCGGATCGCCATCGCGACCGAAGTCTTCCTGCCCAAGATCGACGGCATCACCAACCGGCTGCGACACACCGTCGAGGAACTCGTGGCGATGGGCCACGAAGTCCTCGTTCTCGCGCCCGAGACGGCGGTCGCCGAACACGCCGGCGCGCGCGTCGTGCGCGTACCGGGCGTACCCTTTCCGCCCTACCCCGGCTTGCGCATCTCCGCACCGGATCCGCGCATCGCGTGGGAACTCGCGCGTTTCGGGCCGGACGTCGTACACGCAGTGGGGCCGGCCTGTCTCGGCATCTGGGCTTCGCTCGCAGCGCGCTCGCTGCGCATTCCGCTGGTCGCCTCGTACCACACCGATCTGCCGCGCTACCTGCCCGGCTACGGACTCGGCTTCGTCGAGCCCGTGATCTGGCCGCTGCTGCGTTCGGTGCACGGACTCGCGCAGCTCAATCTCTGCCCGTCCCGCTTCACGCGCCGCGAACTGCTGGACCACGACATCGAGCCCGTGGACCTGTGGCGTGGTGGCGTCGACACGCAGCGCTTCACCCCGGCGAAGCGTTCGCTCGCGATGCGCATGCGGCTCGCGGGCGAGCGTCCCGACGGCCCCATCGTGCTCTACGCCGGCCGGCTCTCTCCCGAGAAGAATCTCGGCCTCTTCGAGCGCGTGCTCGCGGAGCTTCCCGAGGCGCGCATCGCCCTCGTCGGCGACGGGCCGGCGCGGGCCGAACTCGAACGCACGCTCGGCGGCGACCGCACCACCTTCCTCGGCTTCCTCCAGGGCGAGGAACTCGCTGCAGCGTTCGCGAGCGCCGACGCGTTCTTGATGCCGTCGCGGACCGAAACGCTCGGCTTCGTCGTGCTGGAAGCGATGGCGTCCGGGTGTCCCGTGGTCGCAGCGCGCGCCGGCGGAATCCCCGACATGCTCGACGACGAGACCGGCATGCTCTTCGACCCGGACGCGCCGGATCAGGCGATCGCCGCGCTCCGCGATCTCCTCGCGCACGAGGGAAAGCGACGCTTCCTGGCCGCGGCGGCGCGCAAGCGCGCCGAGGAATCGAGCTGGCGATCCGAGACGAAGCGCCTGCTCCAGTCGTACCGGAAGACGCTGGTGCTCGCGCGCACCGGAAGCACGCTGACCCGCCTGCGCCGCATGGTGTTCGCCTCCTAGGCCGCATCCGCGAAGGCGCGTTCGAGGGGAACCTCCTCGGACGCGCCGCCGCGTGTCTCGGGAACGATCGACACGAGCGCGACTGCAGCGGGTACGGCCGTGGTCACGAGCACCGCGACGGCGGCTCCGATCGACGCGAACCAGTGCGCGAGCCCCGCGACGGCGAGCATCGACACGATCCAGCCCACCGCGCCCGCCACCGCGAGCGCGCCGCTCAGCGCACCGCGACGTTCCGCGGGCACGCTCTCGATCGCGAGCGACCGGAATGCGGTCGTCGCCGCGTTGCCGCCGATCGCGAGGCCGGCGAAGGCGGCGGCGAACGGCCAGATCGGGTCGCCAGCGACACGCGAGACGCCGAAGTACCCGAGCGAGCCGGCCGCGAAGAGCGCCGACGACACGAGGAATGCACGCCTGCGACCCGCGGATTCCGCGAGGCGCGCACCGAGCGGGAAGCCCGCGAGACCGATCGCTCCGCCCGCCGTGATCACGAGCAGCGCCTGCGGTGGCGCGAGTGCGAGCGCGCGCAGCGCGTGGAAGAAGAGCCAGGTTCGCGTCGCCACTTCCGCTGCGCCGATGCAAGTCGCCGCAGCGAGGAGCGCGAGACCGCGCCGACGCAGCGCGCGATCGGGCGCGCCGCTCGGAGCCACGAGAAGCGCGGCATCGGGAGCGCAACGCGTCTCGGCGAGGTGACGTCGTGCGAGCGGCGCGAGCGGAAGCGGAGCCACGGCCGCCCACCAGAGCCAGCGCCAGCGGTCCGGATCGCTCGCTGCGAGCGCGACGCACAAAAGGAGCGGGATCACCGCGCCGACCGTGAACGCGAACCCCGCGCGCGCCTGCGCGGACGCGCGCCGCTGCGGCTCTGCCTGCTCCGCGACGATCACCAGCGACGTCGCGAGCAGCGTCGTCGTGCACGCGTAGACGCCGAGCTGCGCGATCGCATACGCGACGATCG
>JALOQG010000153.1 GCA_025453505.1 Myxococcota bacterium
CGGCCGCGAATTCGCGGCGCTCGGCGCCGACGTCGTGTTCGTCGAGGCGCCGCGCGACGAGGCCGAGATGGAGCGCGTCGGCCGCGAGATCGAGGCGCCGCTGATGGCCAACCTCGTGGAAGACGGCGACACGCCGTGGCTGCCGCCCGCGCGGCTCGCGTCGCTCGGCTTCAAGATCGCGGCGTATCCGCTCGCCTTGCTCGGCGCCTCGGTGCGGGCGATGCGCGACGCGCTCGAAGGGTTGCGCGACGGCCGGCAGGCGGAGCGCCGCGTCTCCTTCGCCGAGCTGCGCGAGATCGTCGGCTTCGACTGGTACGACGCCGAGTCGCGTCGCTACGCGGTCGACCCGAGCGGCGGCGATCAGTAGAGGCGTTTCTGGTAGTCCCTCGCGAGACCGCGCTCGATCGCGTTCGCCGACACGATCGTGCGGATCAGCGACGGCAGCACGCCGCGCTTGCGATTCGCACGCACGTGCGCGGCGAGCACGTCGGCCGCGCGCGGGATCGCACCCGGCGCGACGTGGCCGCGCGGATCCCAGGGCACTGCGGCGGCGATTCCCGCATCGTGCGCGAGCGCGACGCGTTCGGGCGCGACGACCAGCGCCGCCAGCGCGCGACGGCCCTGCACGGCGAGGCGCGCGCACAGAGCGGGATCCGTGGTGAGATGCGCGCGCCCCGCGATCGAGAGCGCCTGCTCCGAGCCGGGCACGAACGCGACCACTGCGACGCGCGGATCCGCGACGACGTTGTGGAAGGTGTCGGTGCGCCGGTTGCCCGGACGGTCGGGGATCACGAGCGCCGAATCGTCTCCGCGTCCGACGAAACCGGCCGGATCGCCGCGGGGACTCACGTCGACGCGCCCGTCGGCGTCGATCGACGCGAGCGCGACGAACGGCGCGGCCGCGAGGAACGCGTCCGGGTCGGTCACCGGCGCGCAACCCGCCGTGCCGGTCGTCCAGAACCGAGACCGGATCAGCGCCTTCGCGCAGTGCACGAAGAGTTCCTCGACGTGAATCTCGTTTGCTCCGTCGCGCGCGTGCAGGGTGCCGTTCACGCGCAGCGTCTCGCCGAGGCCGGGCACGAAGAAGAGCGCGGCGACGCGCGTCTCGGCGCGTGGCGCCGACGCGTGCCGGGGTACGACGAGGCGATGCCGATCGAGGACGCGCGCGACGGCGGGACGCCCGCCGGCGATCCACGCCGCGAGCCGCCCGTCGGCGCCGGCGGCGGCGAGTACCGCCATCGGACTCAGTGCCAGCAGCGCGGCCGCCGGCGCGTCGATCGAGTCGATCGACTTCAGCACTGCGCCGAGCGAGGGCTTGCCGAGCGCCGACTCGAGCTGCTCGCGCGTTTCGATCCGGTGCGGATCCTGCTGCGTCACGAATGTCTCCCGGCGCTGCGGAGTTCAGGCGATGGCGGCTGCGAGATCGGGCGACGTGCCCGGATGCGGCGCGAAGTGTGGCATGACTTCCGTTGCGAAGCGCGCGACCGATTCGAGCAGCGCCGCTGGCTCCGCCTAGGAGACTGCGCCGGGATCGAGCGCGAGGCGCACCTCGATCACGCCTTCGCCGAGCACGAAGCGGCTCTGGAATCCGAGCGCGTGCGCCAGATCGAGCATCGGGCGGTTGTCGGGCAGCACCTGTCCGACGACGGCCCGCGCGCCGCGCGCGCGTGCGTGGCGGATCAGTTTCTCGAGCAGCGCGTGGCCGAGCCCGCGGCCCTTCTGATCCGAACGCACCAGGATCGCGAACTCGGCGCTCGTGAAGTCGGCGTCGAAGATCCCGCGCACGACGCCGAGCGTCTCGCCCTTCGCGTCCACGGCGACGAACGCCATCTCGCGGTCGTAGTCGATCTGCGTGTAGCGGGCCATCTGCGAGTGCGGGATCTCGCGCAGCACGTTGAAGAACCGGAAGCGCACGTCTTCGGGCGTGAGCCGGCGGAAGAAATCCTGGTGCGCCGGCTCGTCCTCGGGGCGGATCGGGCGCAGCAGCACGCGACTGCCGTCCTGCAGCGCGACCTCTTCCTCGAGCTCGCGCGGATAGGGGCGGATCGCGAGGCGATCCGCCGCGTCGCGCAGGCCGGGCGCGACGCGCTGGACCCGCATCCGCGCGTCCATCGCCAGCACGCCGTGCGCGTCGGCCAGCAGCGGATTGACGTCGATCTCCACGACCTCGGGCAGCTGCGTCACGATCTGCGCCACCTGCACGAGCGTCGTCGCGACGGCCGCGGCGTCGGCCGGCGGCCGGCCGCGCAGCGCGCCGAGCAGCTTCGCGACGCGCGTGCGCGACATCATCTCGCGCGCGAGCGCCGTGTTGAGCGGCGGCAGGCCAACGGCGCGGTCCGCGATCACCTCGACCGCCGTGCCGCCGTGTCCGAAGAGCACGAACGGCCCGAACACGGGGTCGCAGGCCGCGCCGACGATCAGCTCCTGCGCGCCCGGGCGGCGCGCCATCGGCTGCACCGTGAAGCCCGTACAGCGCGCGTCCGGCCGGAGTTCGCGCAGGCGATCGCACATCGCGAGCGTGGCGGCGTACACTGCCGCGGCGTCGGCGAGATCGAGCGCGACGCCGCCGACGTCCGACTTGTGCGTCACCTCGGGCGAGAGCAGCTTGACGGCGACCGGGAAGCCGACCGCCGCGGCGATCGCGACGGCTTCGTCGGCGTCCCGCGCGATCTGCGTCGGCACGACCGGCACGCCGAAGGCCGCCAGCACCTGCTTGGCCTCCGCTTCGCTCAGGATCGAACGCTCCGCCGCGAGCGCGGCTTCGATCACCGCGCGCGCGCTGGCGAGATCGGGCGCGCCCTCCTGCACGGCGGCGGGCGTCTCGCGCAGCAGCACCTGGCTGCGGTGGTGCGCGAGACCGCGCGCGATCGCCGCGACGGCATCCTCGGGCGTGTCGTAGGTCGCGACGCCCGCGTCGTGCAGCACGCGCCGCGCGGCGTCGACGCTGTAGCGCCCGGGCCAGCTCGTCAGCACGCGGCCCTGGGATCCTGCTTCCTGCAACACGGCGGCGACGGCGCGCGCCGCTTCGATGCTCGGCGCGAGCGCGGTCGGCGCGTGGATCACCAGCACGACGTCGATGCCGGAATCGTCGAGCAGCGCGCGCAACGCCGCCTGATAGCGATCGCCCTGCGCGTCGCCGACGATGTCCACCGGATTGCCGCGCGACCAGGCCGCCGGCAGCGCGGCGTCGAGCGCGGCCAGCGTCTCGGGCGCCAGCACCGCGAGTTGCGCGCCCGCGAGCGTCAGGCGATCGGCCGCGAGCACGCCGAGACCGCCGCCGTTCGAGAGCACCGCGACGCGATCGCCGCGCACGGGACGCGCACGCACCAGCGTCTCCGCCGCGTCGAAGAGTTCGTCGATGCGCGCGACGCGCACCACGCCGGCGCGACGCAGAGCGGCGTCGCAGACTTCGTCGGATCCGGCGAGCGCGCGGGTGTGCGACGCCGCCGCGCGCGCGCCCTCGGGCGCCCGGCCCGCCTTGATCGCGATCACCGGCTTGTTGCGCGCCGCGGCGCGCGCGGCCGACAGGAACTTCCTCGCGCCGCGAATCGACTCGAGGTAGAGCAGGATCGCGCGCGTGCCGGGATCCGTGCCGAGCCAGTCGAGCAGGTCCGCGGCGTCCACGTCGGCCCCGTCGCCGAGCGACGCGAAGTGCGAGAAGCCGAGATCGTTGCCGCGCGCCCAGTCGAGCGCGACGGTGCAGACCGCGCCCGACTGCGACACGAACGCCAGATCGCCGGGCAGCGCCAGGGCGTGCGCGAAGTGCGCCTGCAACCCGAGGCCGGGCACGCCGAGTCCGAGACAGTTGGGACCGAGCACGCGCACGCCGTGACGCCGTGCGGCGTCGAGCATGCGCGCTTCGAGCGTCGCGCCTCCGCCGGGCCCCGGTGCGGCGAGTCCCGCCGCCAGCACGACCACGGCACGCGTGCCGGCGTCGCCGAGCTGCGCGACCAGATCGGGCACCGTCGCGGCCGGCGTACACAGCACGGCGAGGTCCACGCTCTGCGGCAGACTCGCGACGTCGCGATACGCGAGCACGCCCGCGACCGACGCGAGCTTCGGATGCACGGGCAGGATCGGGCCCTCGAAGCCGCCGGCCAGCAGGTTGCGGAGGACCACGGAGCCGACCGCGCCGGGTTGCTCCGAAGCCCCCACCACGGCGACGCTGCGCGGGCGCAGCAGGGCGTCGAGGTTGCGGATGCTCACGGGCGCCGACGGTAGCCCGCCTGCATGCAGCGTTCGCGCTGCACTGTCGCCGCGTTGCTGCACCGATTCGACACGGAAACGCCGCAGGGGGCCGATTCGGGCGCGAAAACGCCGGGCACGGACCTTGCTCTCCCGCTGAGGCATGTTCTGCACCAGACCAGCCCAGGCGTTCGGGAGGACCGCGATGCATTCCCACCGAGGGAGGCCGGCGCGCCGCGAGGCGCGCGAGGCGAACCGCGTCCGCGCCGAGGAGCTGCGCGACCACCTCACCGCCTGGGCGATGGACACCGCCACCGAGAAGCTGAAGGGCAAGGGCAAGCGGACGCTGACGCCCGAAGAGCGCGCGATGCAGGAGGCGCGGCGTGCGGTCGCCGCGCGGCTCGGCTTCTTCGCGCACCTGATTCCGTACCTGATCGTGAACTTCGGGATCCTGGTGACGGCCGGCTTCCGGCCCGCGATCACGACGGCGATCTTCTGGGGCATCGGACTCGCGTGTCACGGTTTCTTCGCGCTGATCGTGCCGGATCTGCGCAAGCAGTGGACCGACAAGGAGCTGCGGCGCCGCATGCCCGAGGAGATGTCGCGCAGCCGCCGCGAGCTGGAGGACCGCCACGCGAAGCACCTCGAACACTTGTCGGCGTCGATCGCGCACGAGATCCGCAACCCGATCACCGCCGCGAAGAGCCTGCTCCAGCAGATGGGCGAGGACCCGCACTCGCACGAGAACGTCGAGTACGCGCACGTCGCGCTGCAGGAGCTGGAGCGCGTCGAGCGATCCATCTCGCACCTGCTCCGCTACGCGCGCGACGAGGAGCTGCAGCCGCGCGAGCTGCGCTTCGCCGACGTCGTGCACTCGGCGCTCGATACGCTGCACGACCGCATCGAGCGCGCCGGCGTGGACCTGAAGGTCGACGTCGACGAGGCCGGCACCCTGAGCGGCGATCCCGAGAAGCTGCGCCGCGTCGTGATCAACTTGATCGGCAACGCGCTCGACGCGCTGGTCGGCGGCACGCAGCCGCGGCCGCGCGTCGACGTCGCGGCCGGCGAGAACCTGGCCGGCACCGACGTCTGGCTGCGCGTGCGCGACAACGGCCCCGGCATCGACGCCGCGCGCCTCGAGCAGATCTGGACGCCGTTCCATACCTCGAAGGTCAACGGCACCGGCCTCGGGCTGCCCATCACGAGGAAGGTGGTCGAGACGCACGGCGGCTCGATCGAGGTCGAATCGCAGCCGGGCGTCGGCACCGAATTCCGCGTCGTGCTGCCGAAGCACGGCCTCGCGCGGAGTCCGGCGTGAAGCTGCGCGTGCTGATCGTCGAGGACGAGGCCGCGATCCGGCTGGCGCTGACGGGGCTGCTGCGCCGCGAGGGCTACGACGTCGAGCAGGCGGAGTCCGGCGACACCGCCCTGGCGAAACTCGCCGCCGACGAGGCCTACGACCTCGTCCTCACCGATCTAGCGCTCGGCGCGGGACCTTCCGGCATGGACGTGCTGGGCGCCGTGCGCGAGCGCCAGCCCGAGACGCCCGTCGTGATGATCACCGCGCACGGCAACGAGAAGATCGCCGTCGCGGCGATGAAGGCCGGCGCCAGCGACTATGTGCCGAAGCCGTTCGACAACGACGAGATCCGGCTCGTGCTGCGCCGCGCGCTCGACCGCACGCGGCTCGAGCGCGAGAACCGCATCCTGCGCGAGCGCATCGACCGCGAGTGGCGTTTCGAGAACCTGATCGGCTCGGGGACGGCGATGGCGCGCGTGTTCGAGACCGTGCGCAAAGTCGCCGAGACCGATCTCAGCGTGCTGATCCGCGGCGAGAGCGGCACCGGCAAGGAGCTGGTCGCACAGGCGCTGCACCCGCGCAGCGCGCGCCGCGCGCGGCCCTTCGTCGCGGTCAACTGCGCGGCGATCTCGCGCGAGCTGGTCGAGAGCGAACTCTTCGGCCACGAGAAGGGCGCGTTCACCGGCGCCGACGCGCGCCGCACCGGCAAGTTCGAAGCGGCGCACGGCGGCACGATCTTCCTCGACGAGATCGGCGACATGCCGCTCGAGACGCAGGCCAAGGTGCTGCGCGTACTCGAAGACCGGAAGCTCGAACGCGTCGGCGGCAACCAGCCGGTCGAAGTGGACGTGCGCGTCGTCGCCGCGACCCACCGCGATCTCGAGCGCGAGTGCAAGGCCGGCCGCTTCCGCGAAGACCTCTACTACCGGCTGAAGGTCGCGCAGGTCGAGCTGCCGCCGCTGCGCGAGCGCGGCGAGGATCTGCCGGCGCTCGCGAACCACTTCCTGGAGCAGCTCGCGGAGCGGCTCGGCCGCGCGAAGAAGCCGCTCGGCGCGGATGCGCTCGCGCGGCTCGCCCGCCATGCGTGGCCCGGCAACGTACGCGAGCTGCGCAACGTGATCGAACAGGCCGCCGTGCTGGCCGCGGGCGACACGATCGAGGCGTCGGAGCTGCGGCTTCCCGAGGAAGCAGGCGATGCCGCGCCCGGCGCACGGCCGGCGCTCGACACGAGCCGCCCCTTCGCCGAGGCCAAGCGCGATTTCGTCGCGGACTTCGAGCGCGGCTATCTGCTCGCCGCGCTGCGT
>JALOQG010000154.1 GCA_025453505.1 Myxococcota bacterium
GCGCGAACGCCCGCGGATACGAAGGATGCTCGTCGGACTCGATCGTCACCGAGGCACCGGCCGGGACGATGATTTCGACCAGGGCGGCCATCTCGCGCTCGATCGACCGGGGATCGGGACGTCCGAATCGGAGCTCGAGCTGGGCGCGACGTTCGCGCTGCGCGATCGTCATCCGTCCCTTCCGGCGCAACTCGCTATCGGTAAAGCCGTACACGTAGTGCGAAGCTCCGACGGCGGTGTGGATGTGGAATGGGGTGTACTGGCTGAACTCGAAGCTCTCGAAGCCGTCGACCACGAGCGGCTCGGCGGGTCCCAGCTTGGGACGCAGTCGCTCGTGGAAGAGCAGGCAGTGACGACCCAGGCGCTCGACCTGACGCATGACGGTCGACGGCGCAACGCCGAGGTCGCGGGCAATCTGACGGTAGGCGGAGCAAGAAAGCAGACGGCCGAAGATCTGACGCGGAAGATCGGGGCGGCGAAGCCAATACGTTGTGGAGAAGGTCTGTGAACTGAAGCACCGATGGCAATGCGAACACCGGTACCGCTGGATGCGGTGGGGAGCAGCGGCGCGAGAGAAGAAGCCCTTGCGAGAGAAGCGCCAACCCCGCGGAGTCACATGGAATCGGCACGCGGCGTTCGGACAGAAGGGCGGGCGATGCGGCGGCACGGCTCGAGACAAAGCACGCTGCGTGCCAAGCACAATCAAGGGAACACAACCTGCAGATCTACACCACCGCCCCGATGGAAGACCCCCGCGACGCGCGCACCACCTTCGCGGCGCTCGAGGCGATCGGCTACGACGGCGCCTTCTCCTTCGAAGCGAAGCTCGATCCGTTCCTGCCGCTGGTGCTCGCGGCCGAACACACGCGCGCGCTGCGGCTCGGCACCGCCATCGCGATCGGCTTCGCGCGCACGCCGATGAACCTCGCCTATCTCGCGCACGGCATGCAGTCGATCAGTGGCGGGCGCTTCGTGCTCGGCCTCGGCTCGCAAGTGCGGCCCCACGTCGAGAAGCGCTTCGGCATGCCGTGGTCCCGGCCGGCGGCGCGCATGCGCGAGATGGTCCAGGCGATCCGCGCGATCTTCGCGGCGTGGGAAGGGCGTGGCGCACTCGATTTCCGCGGCGACTTCTACACGCACACGCTGATGATCCCCGCCTTCGATCCGGGTCCGAATCCGTTCGGCCCGCCGCCGATCTTCACCGGCGGCTTTGGTCCCTTGATGACGGCCGTCGCCGGCGAAGTCGCCGACGGCTTCTTCGCCCATCCCTTCCACAGCCGCCGTTCGCTGCTAGCGAACGTGCTGCCCGCGCTCGAACGCGGGCTCGCGAAGAGCGGCCGGCACCGCGCCGATCTCGAGGTGATCTGCGCGACGCTGGTCGTCACGGCCGACGACGAAGCCGGCTTCGAGCGCTCGAAGCTCGCCGCGCGCAAGCAGCTCGCCTTCTACGGATCGACGCCGGCCTATCGCTCGACGCTCGACTGCCACGGCTGGGACGCCTTGCACGCCGAACTCAACCGCTTGTCGAAGGCCGGCCGCTGGGACGACATGACCGCGCTCGTCGACGACGAGATGCTCGAGACGATCGCAGTGGTCGGCCCACGCGACACGATCGCGGAGCGGCTGCGCGCACGCCTCACCGGCATCGCGGACGGCGTGAGCCTCACGCACAACCGCGCGCCGGATCCCGCGCAGTGGGCGGACGTCGTGGCGCAATGGAAGCGCCGGCCCGGCATCTGAGAGACATGGGCGAGCGACGCGCGCTCTTCCTGCTCGGAATTGCGTACGTCGGCTTCGTCGGCCTCGGGCTGCCCGACGGACTCCTCGGCGTCGCGTGGCCCTCGATCCGCGCGCGCTTCGGCCTCGCGCTCGATGCGCTCGGTCCGCTGCTCGTCGCCATCACCGCCGGCTACGTGCTCGCGAGCTTCGCGACCGGCCGGCTGCTCGCGCGCATGCGCGTGGGCACGCTGCTCGCGCTCTCGTGCGCCGCGACCGGCGCCAGCCTCGCCGGCTACGCGATCGCGCCGCAGTGGTGGATCCTGGTCGCGTTCGGCGTGCTCGCGGGGCTCGGCGCGGGCGCGATCGACGCCGGCCTCAACACCTACGTCGCGACGTGGCACAGCGCGCGGACGTTGAACTGGCTGCACGCGTTCTATGGCGTCGGCGCGGCGATCGGGCCCGCGCTGATGACGCGCGTGCTGCTGGCCGGCGGGCCCTGGCAGCGCGGCTACGCGATCGTCGCCGGCTTCCAGATCGCGCTCGCACTCTGCTTCTTCGCGACGCGTTCGCTGTGGCCCGCGGTGACGCGCTCCGGTGACGTGGCGACGGCGCTGCGAGCGGGCTCGCGCGCCACGCTGCGGCTGCCGGCGGCGTGGCTCGGGATGGCGGCGTTCTTCGTCTACGTCGGACTCGAGCAGAGCGCCGGCGCCTGGGCCTACACGTACCTGACCGAAGTGCGCGGCGTGCCGATGGCGCGCGCCGGCACCTGGGTCTCGCTCTTCTGGGGCGGTCTGATGGCGGGACGCCTCGTCTTCGGCGCCGTCGCCAATCGTTTCGCACCGGCCGTGCTCGTGCGCGGCGCACTCGGCGCGATGCTCGCATCCACCACGCTCGTCGCGACGGCGCCGTTCGCGAGCGCGAGCGCGATCGGTCTCGCGGCACTCGGCTTCGCGTGCGGCCCCGTCTTCCCGTCGCTGATCGCAGCGACACCGCTGCGGCTCGGAGCCGCGCACGCGGCCAACGGCGTCGGATTCCAGGTCGCGGCGGCCGCGCTCGGACAGGCGTTGATGCCGTGGCTCGTCGGCGCCGCCGCGCAGCGCGTGAGCCTCGAACTCCTCGGGCCCGTGCTCGTCGTGCTCGCGATCGCGCTCGTCGCGCTGCACGAAGCGCTGCTCCGCGCCGCCGCGAGCGGCGCGAGTGCGTCCGCTACGGTGACCTCGTGACGACGCCGCCGACGACGCGCTGGGACCCCGCGCAATACGCCCGCTTCGAGCGCGAGCGGGCGCAGCCTTTCTTCGATCTCGTCGCGCGCATCCAGTCGCGCGCCGTACGGAGCGTGCTCGACGTCGGCTGCGGCACCGGCGAGCTGACGCGCACGCTCGCCGATCGCTGGCCCGAGGCGTCGATCCTCGGCATCGACTCTTCGGAAGCGATGCTGGCGCCCGCGCGCGAGCGGTCGCCGCATCCGCGCGTCACGTACGAGCACGCCGACGTCCGCACCTGGCGGCCCGCGGAGCCGCCCGACTGCATCGTCTCGAACGCGGCGCTGCAATGGGTCGGCGATCACGCTCGCCTGCTCGAGCGCCTGACGGGATGGCTCGCGCCCGGCGGGACGCTCGCGGTGCAGATGCCGCACAACGACGCTGCATCGACGCACACGATCCTCGCGGCGCTGTGGCGGGATCCGCGCTTCGCCGCGGCGCTCGGCGATCCGCCGCCCGCCGTGCGCGTGCACGACGCCACCTGGTACGGCGAGCGGCTGCTCGCGCTCGGCTGCGATGTCGAAGTGTGGGAGACGATTTATCTGCACCGCATGCTCGACGCCGGCGCGATCGTCGAATGGGTGAAGGGAACGGCGCTGCGCCCGGCCGCCTCGCGGCTCGCGGGCGGCGCGTGGGAAGGGTTCCTCGCCGCCTACACCGAGCGCATCGCCGCGGCCTACCCGGCCGGTCCTCACGGCGTGTGGTTCCCGTTTCCCCGTCTCTTCTTCGTGGCATCGTCGAATCGTTGACAGTCGAGGGCGGGTAAAGCCACCCAGCGGATCTTTTCTTTCACCGCGCGCCACGCGCGCAGTAGGATGGGCACTTCCGCAACGGAAATCGAACGGAGGATCCTCCCATGTCCATCGGAAGTCGCGCATCGGCCGAGTTCCTCGGCACCTTCTGGCTCACCTTCGGCGGCTGCGGCAGCGCCGTGATCTCGGCGGCGTTCCCGGAAGTCGGCATCGGACTCCTCGGCGTCTCGCTCGCCTTCGGCCTCACCGTACTCACGATGGCGTATGCGATCGGGCACGTGTCGGGCTGCCACTTGAATCCCGCCGTCTCGATCGGACTCCTCGCGGGCGGCCGCTTCTCGGCCGGCGAACTCGCCCCTTACGTGATCGCGCAGGTGGCGGGCGCGATCGCGGCCGCGGCGGTGCTCGCGCTGATCGCTGGCGGCAAGCCCGGCTTCGATCTCGTCGCGTCCGGCTTCGCCGCGAACGGCTTCGGCGAGCACTCGCCGGGCGGCTACTCGCTGACCGCGGCGTTCGTCGCCGAGCTCGTGCTCACCTTCGTGTTCCTGATGGTGATCCTCGGCTCGACCGACAAGCGCGCGCCGGCCGGCTTCGCGCCGATCGCGATCGGCCTGTGCCTCACGCTGATCCACCTGATCAGCATCCCCGTGACGAATACGTCGGTGAATCCGGCGCGCAGCACCGGCCCCGCGATCTTCGTCGGCGGCTGGGCGATCGGGCAGCTCTGGCTCTTCTGGCTCGCACCGATCCTCGGCGCCGGTGCGGCGGGCGTCGCCTACCGCGCGCTCTTCGAGAAGGAGTAGGCGCGGCGGCGCCATGCGGCGCCACACGCCGGTGTACTCTCCCGGTCCGGCCGCTCGGGCCGCGACGTAGACGAGGCCGTCGACGTCGCGGCCCGTTTCGCACGTCGTGCCCCGCTGCGTCGCCGGGTCGGCACGCGGCATTTCGCGGCGCTGACTTCGCGTCCGTTTGTGCCGTCCTAAGTGGCGGGTTAGGCTGCGCTTTCCGCCGAGGAGCCGATGTCCGAACCGCGCCCGCGCCGCTTTCCCGCCGTCGATCCGCAGCCGCGCTTCCCCGAGATCGAGCGGCGCGTGCTCGCGCGCTGGCAGGCCGAGGACACCTTCCGCGCCTCCGTCGAGGCGCGCCCGTCCGGCCCCGACGGCGCCAACGAGTACGTCTTCTACGACGGCCCGCCCTTCGCCAACGGCCTGCCGCACTACGGCCACCTGCTGACCGGCTTCGTGAAGGACGTCGTGCCCCGCTACCAGACGATGCGCGGGCGACGCGTCGAACGCCGCTTCGGGTGGGACTGTCACGGCCTGCCGGCGGAGATGGAGGCCGAGAAGGAACTCGGCGTCACCGGCCGCGCGCAGATCCTCCACTACGGAATCGGCCGCTTCAACGACCACTGCCGCAAGTCGGTGATGCGCTACACGCAGGAGTGGGAGCGCTACGTCACCCGCCAGGCGCGCTGGGTCGACTTCACGAACGACTACAAGACGATGGACCTCTCCTACATGGAGAGCGTCCTGTGGGCGTTCAAGCAGCTCTGGGACAAGGGCCTCGTCTACGAGGCCGAGCGCGTGCTGCCCTACTCGTGGGCGGCCGAGACGCCGCTCTCGAACTTCGAGACGCGCCTCGACGACTCGTATCGCGAGCGCCAGGACCCCGCGCTGACGCTGCGCTTCCACGTCGAGTCGCCGGGCGCCGACGGCCCGACGGAAGTGTGGGCGTGGACGACGACGCCGTGGACCCTGCCGTCGAATCTCGCGCTCGCCGTCGGTCCGGAGATCGACTACGCGATCCTGCGCGTCGGCGACCGGCGCATCCTCGTCGCCGAAGCCGCGCGCGAACGCTTCGCGAAGGAACTCGATGGCGCGGAGGCGATCGCGACGCGCAAGGGCGCCGCCTTCGTCGGCCTGCGCTACCGGCCGCTCTTCCCGTTCTTCGCGACGACGCCGAACGCCTTCCGCGTGCTCGGCGCCGCGTTCGTCTCGACCGAGGACGGCACCGGCGTCGTGCACCTCGCTCCCGGCTTCGGCGAGGACGATCTCGCCGTGTGCCGCGAGCACGCGATCCCGCTCGTCGTGCCCGTGGACGACACCGGCCGCTTCACGCACGAAGTGCCCGACTGGGCGGGGCACCAGGTCTTCGATGCGAACCCCGAGATCATCAAGGCGCTGAAGGCGCGCGGCGACGTCGTGCGCCACGAGACGATCGTCCACAACTACCCGCACTGCTGGCGCACCGATACGCCGCTGATCTACCGCGCCATGTCGTCGTGGTACGTACAGGTCTCGTCGTTCGCGGAGCGCATGGTGGAGCTGAACCAGCAGATCCACTGGATCCCCGAGCACGTGCGCGACGGCCGCTTCGGCAAGTGGCTCGAGGGCGCGCGCGACTGGTCGATCAGCCGCAACCGCTTCTGGGGCTCGCCGATCCCGGTGTGGAAGAGCGACGACCCGCGCTACCCGCGCATCGACGTGTACGGATCGCTCGACGAACTCGCGCGCGACTTCGGCGTGCGCCCGGCCGACCTGCACCGCCCGCACATCGACGATCTCGTGCGCCCGAACCCCGACGACCCGACGGGCCGGAGCACGATGCGCCGCGTGCCGGACGTGCTCGACTGCTGGTTCGAGTCGGGCTCGATGCCGTACGCGCAGGTGCACTATCCGTTCGAGAACAAGGAGTGGTTCGAACACCACTTCCCGGCCGACTTCATCGTCGAGTACGTCGCGCAGACGCGCGGCTGGTTCTACACGCTGATGGTGCTCTCGACGGCGCTCTTCGACCGCCCGCCGTTCCAGAACTGCATCTGCCACGGCGTGATCCTGCACGAGAGCGGCCAGAAGCTCAGCAAGCGCCTGCGCAACTACGCCGACCCGATCGAGATCATGGACTCGCACGGCGCCGACGCGCTGCGCTGGTATCTCGTCGCCTCGCCGGTGCTGCGCGGGCTCGATCTGCGCCTCGAAGAGAAGGCGATCGGCGACGTCGTGCGCAACGTCGTGCTGCCGTTCTGGAACGCGTACT
>JALOQG010000155.1 GCA_025453505.1 Myxococcota bacterium
GGAGCCCGGCGCCGTCGCCGGGCTCCTCTCGTTTCGGGGGCGCCGTCACGGGGTTGCGATCCGGGGAGACGCTCGGCAAGGTGCCGTTCGGCGACGCCGCCGCGGCCGCGGCGACCTGGGGTCTCGCGCAGACCTGCGCGCGCGTATCCGGAGTCCGTGCGGCGCGCGGGCTTCGGCGGCGACGCATTCGCGCAGGGCGAGGCGCTCTTCGACGCGATCCTCGCGAGCCGCTCGGGCGTCGTCTTCAGCGTGGACGAGTACGAGGAAAGCTGGCGCCGCCTCGAAACGCCCGACGCCAAGGTGCGTCTCGCGATTCCCGAGCTGCTCGCGCCGTGGCACAAGCACGTGCCCGCGCGCGATCCTGGGCTAGGACTCGGAAGTCGTCGCGAGCGCCGAGGTTTTGGCCGCGCCGCGCGCGCGCTGGCCGCCGAAGATCCAGGCCGCGCCGACGCCGAGCAGGTAGAGCACCGCCATCGGCACCGCGAGCAGCGTCTGGCTGACCCAGTCGGTGGACGGCGTCAGCACGGCGCCGAGCACGAAGCAGACCAGCAGCGCGTACGGAAAGTTCTTGAGCAGCTGCCCGACCGTGAGGATCCCGGCGCTCGCCAGGAAGAACACGACGACGGGCATCTCGAACGACGCGCCGAACGCGAGGAACATCGTCGTCGTCATGCTGAACACTTCGCGCATCGACCAGGCGGCCTGCACGAACTCGCTCTCGAACTCGGACAGGAACTGGAACATGATCGGGAACACGATCTGGTGTCCGAAGAGCGCGCCCGAGACGAAGAGCAGCGTCGACACCAGCACGAAGGGCACCGCGAGCCGCTTCTCGTTCGGGTACAGGCCCGGCGCCTCGAACGACCACGCCTGCCACAGCACCACGGGCAGCGCGATCACGAAGCCGGCGAGCAGGGCGCCCTTGATGTAGGTGAAGAAGATCTCGCCCGGCGCGATCGCCTGCAGCGTGCCCTTGCCCTCCGAGAGCGCCGCGACGGCCGGCGCGAGCAGCTGCGCGAAGATCTGCTCCTTGTAGGTCCAGGCCAGGATCGAGGCGAGGATCCACGCGCCGAGCGCCTTGATCATCCGGTTGCGCAGCTCGGCCAGGTGCTGGGTGAGCGGCGCGCGGCTCTCGTCGATCACGGTTCCGGGCACCACCGGGTCAGGAGTCGGACGCGTTCGAGCTGCGATCGGCGGCCGCGACGGGTACGGGCGCGGCGGCGGCCGGCTGCGCCGGGGCGGAGGGCGCGGGCGCCGGGATCGCAGGCGGTGCCGGAGCCGGAGCGGGAGCGTGCGTCGCGGGCGGCTCCTCGGTGGCTTCCCGCAGCGTCTGTCTCAGATCGGTGGAGGCGCGGCGGAATTCGTTCATCGCGCGACCGAGCGAGCGAGCGAGTTCGGGCAGCCGGCTCGGGCCGAACACGATCAGCGCCACCGCCAGGATCACCAGAAGCTCGGTCATGCCGATGCCGAACATTCCGGGAGCCTAACGACTGGACGATCAGGCGGCGATCGCGGTCTTCCGGACGGCGCGAAGCGGACGGCGAGGGCGCGCGGCGAGCATCGAGAGGCCCATGCGGACCTCGCCGAAGCGGCCGTGTGCGCTCCAGACCACCCGGGCGATCGAGTCGAGAGTCGGCCGGCCATCGACGCCGCGCACGACGACGCGAAGCAGAGATCCTACCGGTGCGGCCTCCTTCGCCCGCAGGCATGCGCCCTGGGACGAGAGGTCGAGCGTGAAGCCCGCGTTCCACCGTTCGTCGCGGTGAGACCGCGGAAACGGTGCGAACTCCACCTGCCGCACGGTTGCGATCCGACGCGCCTTGCGAGCGGCTCGCAACCCGAGGCTGCCCTCGCGTACTCCGAAATCGAGCGAGAGCTGAGTCTCTGCTTCCCGCACTTCGCGGCCCCCCTAGACGATCCGCCGCGCCGACGGCGCGGCCGACTCCGACCCGGTTTGCGTCGTCGCGAGCAGGTCCGCGACGAGATCGAGATCGATCTCGCCGGTCGCCCCTTCCGCCACGACGGCGAACTCCTTCACGAGCATGGGATCGAATTGCGACCCCGCGCAGCGCGCCAGCTCGGCCAGCGCGGTCATGCGATCGAGCGGCGGACGATCGGCGCGGCCGTTCGTCATCGCGTCGAATGCGTCCGCGATCGCGATGATGCGCGCGGTGAGCGGGATCGCGTCGCCCGTGAGGCGGTCGGGATAGCCGGTGCCGTCCCAGCGCTCGTGGTGATGCCGTACGGCGGCCACGAGTCCGGCCGAGACACCGAGCGGTGCAATCAGCCGCGCTCCGACTTCCGGATGGCGCTCGACTTCCGTGCGCTCGTCCGCGTCGAGCGGGCCGCGTCGCGTGAGGAGCGAAGACGGCACGCCGATCTTGCCGACGTCGTGCAGGAAGGCGGCGAGCCGCGCCTGGCGTTTCTCGCCGGCCGAGAGGCAGAGGCGATCGGCGAGCAGGCTCGCATAGAAGGCGACGCGGCGCGCGTGACCGCGCATGCAGGGGTCCTGCGACTCGATCGTGTCGGCGAGCACCTCGAAGAACGGCAGCGTCTGCTCGGGCTCGGTCGGCGGCGGCGCAAATTCGGCAGCCGAGCGCGCGAGCACTTCGCCGAGCCGATTGCGCAGACTCGAATCGGTTTCGAGCTGGTCGAGGATGTCGGCGACGTGCACGTCGCGGCCGACCACGTCGGCGAGCTCCTCGAGGAAGGTCACGAGCCGACGCCGACCGCGGCGTCGCGACAGGGCGCGGTACACCGCGGCCGTCACCTGCACCACGTCGAAGGGCTTCTGGAGGTAGTCGCAGATCCCGTGGCGGATCGCCTCGGTCGCCGATTCGAGGCTGCCGTGGCCCGTGATCACGATGACCTCGACGTCCGGGAAGTCGATCCGGATCGCGCGCATCAGCTCCTGGCCGCGCAGGCCGGGCATGGCGAGGTCGAGCGTCACGACGTCGACCGGCGTCGTGTGGAGGATCTCGAGCGCCTCGGCTCCGTTCGACGCCAGCCTCACGTCGTAGCTGGGCGAGAGGATCATGCGGAGCGATTCGCGGGGGCCGCGTTCGTCGTCGACGATGAGCACGTGGGCGCGGTTCTGGGATCGGTCGATCACGGGGGGACTCCTCGCGCCTCGCAGTCGCGAATCAGCCCCAGGAGCAACTCGGATGCCAACCCTCGCCGGCTCGCAGAGTCCTCCTCAAGTCATCGAAAACAAGAGGCTTTTTCCGAGTTACGAAAACGAGGTCGGAGGCCCGATTCCGTTCGGACTGGAACGGCGGGGCGGCGGGGATCGCGCCAAGTGCCCGATCCGGATCGCGATTCCCGGGAATGTTCCGAACCGAACGGGTTCGGCTACTCCGGGAACGGCTCTTCGCCGGCCGTCGCGATCCCGTAGCGATCCATCTTGAGCTTCAGGAGCCGGCGCGTGATGTGCAGGATCTCGGCCGCGCGGGTCTGGTTGCCGCCGGTGCGCGCGAGCGCCTCGCGGATCAGCTCCGACTCGAAGCGGCCGACCGCCGTCTCGAGGTCGAGCCGGCCCGAGCGGACCGCGTCGTGGAGGGACTCGGTGCGGCTCGCGTTGAGCACTTCGCCCGGGAGGTCGGCCGCTCCGATCGCGTCGCCCGAGCCGAGCGTCACGGCGCGCTCGATCGCGTTCTCGAGTTCGCGCACGTTGCCCGGCCACGCGTAGCGCTCGAGCGCGGTGAGCGCCTCGGGCGCAATGCGCTGCGGGCCGCGGCCGCTCTCCGCGCGCGTGCGTTCGAGGAAGGTCTCCGCGAGCAGCTTCACGTCCTCGCGCCGCTCGCGCAGCGGCGGCAGCTCGATCGGGACGACGTGGATGCGGTAGTAGAGATCGGCGCGGAAGCGCCCTTCCGCGACTTCGCGCTCGAGGTCGCGATTGGTCGCGGCGAGCACGCGGACGTCGACGGGCAGCGGCTGCGTCGAGCCGAGCCGCTCGATGCTGCGGTCCTGCAGTGCGCGCAACAGCTTCGCCTGCACGGATGCCGCGAGTTCGCCGATCTCGTCGAGGAAGAGCGTGCCGCCGTGGGCGGCCTCGAACTTGCCGATGCGGCGCTCGCGCGCGTCGGTGAACGCGCCCTTCTCGTGACCGAAGAGCTCGCTCTCCATCAGCGTGTGCGGGATCGCGGCGCAGTTGACCACGATGAAGCGCTCGTCCTTGCGCGGACCGAGGTCGTGGATCGCGCGCGCGACGAGTTCCTTGCCGGTGCCGCTCTCGCCGGTGATGAGCACCGTCGAACGCGATTCCGCGACGCGCTCGACGGTCCGGTAGACCGCGCGCATCACTTCGCTCTGTCCGATCAGGCGGCCGAGGCGCGAGCGTCCGGCGACCTGGTCGCGCAGGCGCACGACTTCCTGCTCGAGCGCGCGCCGCGCCAGCAGCTGTCGCACCTTGATGCGCAGCGCGTCGATCTCGAAGGGCTTCGTCACGAAATCGACGGCGCCCAGCTTCATCGCCTCGACGGCCGTCGCGACGGTGCGCGTCGCCGAGAGCACGATCACGGGCGGCGGATCGGTGCGCTCGGCCAGCTCGCGCAGGAAGTCGAGACCGGTGCGGCCCGGCATCACGAGATCGAGCAGGACGGCGTCGATCGTCTGCTCGTCGAGCAGCGCGAGCGCCGCATCGACCTCGCCGACGGGCGTCACCTCGAACTCGTCCTTCAGCAGCATCCGCAGCGACTCGCGGACGCCCGGCTCGTCGTCGACGACGAGGATGTGCGGCATGCGGCGACCATAGCCCTCGGAAGGCGAAGCCGGTGCGTGGCGCGAGCCTCATGGGTCTCGCCGCTCGCCTTTGGCTCGCTACGCGGGAAGTAGGGATCGGAGGGGAGCGGGCGTGTCGCGGACTACGCCGGAAGGTCGGCGGTGAGGACGGTTTCGCCGGTGGGGGCGGCTTCGACGGTCAGGGTGCCACCGTGAGCGAGGACGACTTCCTCGAGGGCGGAGACGGCGAGCGAATGCTCGGTGAAGCCGAGGCCGTCGCCGGATCCTTGCAGACGCAGCGCGACGCGGAGCATGGCGGGACGCGCACCGGCGGCGGACAGGTGACGCGTCGCGACGTAGAGGTCCCCGCGCGCGGGCACCCAGCCGAGCGCCTGCTCGATCAGATACCCGAATGCGAAGCGGAGCTGGTCGGCGTCGCCGAGTGCGTTCGGGTGCGCACGCTCCAGCTCCTCGAGTACGACGAGGCGGCGCTCGCGGATCCGCGGCCGCTCGCGCTCGAGCAGCTTCGCGATCAGGGACGACACGTCGACGGGCTCGCGCGCCGGCTGCGGGAAGCCGCCGAGCCGCGCGAGCGTCTCGACGACGGATTCGATGCGGCGCGTGTCGGCGTCGACCCGCTCGGCGAACTGCGCGCGGAACTCGGCGTCGTCGAAGCGGCCCGGCAGCATCGAGGCGTAGGTGCGGATGCCGACCAGCGGATTGCCGACCTCGTGCGCGATCGCGGCGGACAGCCTTCGCAGCGGCGCGGCTGTCTGGATCGACCCAGAGATGGGCGGTACCGGCGCACGCGTCTCGGCGAAGGGAGCGGGATCGGTAGGGGCGTCGCGCCTCGTGGGTTCGCGTTGCGCCGGTTCGCGCGGCGGGGCGGCGGGCTCGACGTCGCCGCCGATCTCGAGCACCGCGGGCTCGAAGCGCAAATCCTCGGGAGTGATCGGCCCGCTCGGCTTCGCCGCGAAGGTGCGGCGCAGCAATGCATCGAGCTCGCGCAGGTTGTCGGGCCACGGGTGCGCGCGCAGGTGCGCGATCGCCTCGGACGTGAAGTCGCGGCGGGTTGCTGCGACGATCGCGTCGAGCGCGGCGGGCCGCTCACGCAGCGGCGGCACCCGCACGAGCAGCCCGGCGAAGGCCTGTTCGAGCGCAGGGTCGAGCGCTTCCGGAACATCGCCCGCGGTGGCGATCCAGCGCACCGAGCGCGCACGCACGAGTCCAGCGGGCAGGCCGTTCTCGACGAGACTCCGCAGCGCCCGTTGCTCCGCGCCAGCCAGGCGGTCCGCGTCTTCGATGCAGATCGTCGCCGTGCCGGTCGTCGGCACTGCGCCGGACTCGGGAACGCAGCGCGCGAGCGCGGCCCGCACGTCCGTCGCCGCGTCACAGGCGACGCAGAAGAAGGGGCTCGTCGCGTCGCGCGCCGTCGCGGCGTGGAGATAGCGGGCGACGAGACCGCGGCCGGTGCCCGGCTCGCCAGATACGCGCAGCGGCAGCGCCGCGCGCGCGGGGTCCGCCGCGGCGAGCAGCTCCGGCAGATCGAGATCGCCGAGCCAGGTGGCGAAGCGGGTGGTGATCGCGTCACGGCGGTTGCGCTCGCTCAGAGGCGGCGCGGCGCGCCGCACGAGAGCGGCGCGCAACCGGCCGCGCAGCGTCGCGGCGTCGCGCGTGATCGGCACGATCGCGGCGCCCAGCGCGTCGAAGAGTCGCTCGACCTCGGGCAGATCGAGCGCGCGCGCCAGCACGACCCAGGCTGCATCGCCGAGTCGCGCCGCGTGGCGATGCGCGAACTCGAGCTCGGCCTCGAAGTCGCCGGCCACGCCGAGGAGGACGGCGCGCGGTGCGTCGGCGTGCGCGAAGCGAGCGGTGTCCGTCGGGTGCCCGATGAGCACCTCGTTCGAGCCGGCCAGGCTGCGCAGGGCGTCCCGCCAACGCGGGTCGCGATGGACGATCCAGATGTCTGCCATGGCGTCGGAGATCGTGGCCGCCGCTGCGGCGCGCACACGCATCCACCTGCCT
>JALOQG010000156.1 GCA_025453505.1 Myxococcota bacterium
TGTGCGCGATGGGGGCCCGGGTGCACGGCGCCGGATCGGATCGCATCGAGATCGAAGGCGTCGAGACGCTCGGCGGTGTCGATCATTCCGTCTGGGGCGATCGCATCGAGATCGGCACGCTGCTCGCCGCGGGCCTGATCACGCGCGGCGACGTCTGCGTGCGCGGCGTGAACGCGGGCCTGCTCGACGCGACGCTCGAGAAGCTGCGCGAGTGCGGCGCCGATCTCGAGGTCACGGGCGACGCGATCCGCCTGCGCGCCGACGAGCCGCCGCACGGCATCAAGGTCGTGACGGCGCCGTATCCGGGCTTTCCGACCGACATGCAGGCGCAGCTGATGACGGCGCTGACGCTGGCGTCCGGCTCGAGCGTCGTCACCGAGACGGTCTTCGAGAACCGCTTCATGCACGTGCCCGAGCTGCTGCGCATGGGCGCCGACATCGAGGTCGCGGGCCGCGCGGCGCACGTGCGCGGCGTTGCGTCGCTCTCCGGCGCGCCGGTGATGGCGACGGACCTGCGCGCGTCGGCGGGTCTGATCCTGGCCGGTCTCGCGGCCGAAGGCGATACGATCGTGAACCGCGTCTATCACATCGATCGCGGCTACGAGCGCATCGAGGCGAAGCTCGCTCGCCTCGGGGCCGAGATCCGCCGCGAGGAGGAGTGAGGATGGCTGCGCGTCCCAAGGCCAAGTCCGGTACGTCCAAACAGGCCACGCGTGAGGTTCCGCGTCTGCTCGCGACCAATGACGCGGGCTTCGCACGCACCTTCGCGGAGCTGATCGATCGCCGCGACGCGGGCCGCGACGACGTCGTGAGCGCGGCCGAGAAGATCGCCCTGCGGGTGCGCGACGGCGGCGACGCCGAGCTGCTCGCCTGCGTGCGCAAATACGACGGCGCGAAGCTCGACGCGGTCGAGGTGACCGCCGAGGAGTGGGATCGCGGCGTCGCGAAGCTCGATCCGGCCGACCGCGCCGCGCTCGGCCGCGCCGCGATGCGCGTGCGCGAGTTCCACAGGAAGCGCATTCCGTCGAGCTGGGAGATCAAGGAGGAGGGCGGCGCGTTCATGGGCGTGCGCGTCCGGCCGCTCGCCCGCGTCGGTCTCTACGCGCCGGGCGGCAAGGCGTCGTATCCCTCGTCGGTGATCATGAACGCGGTGCCGGCGTCGGTCGTCGAGGTGCCGGAGATCTGTCTCGCCTCGCCGCCGCGGCCCGACGGAACGCTGCCGCCGGCGATCCTGATGGCGGCGCGCCTCGCCGGCGTGCACCGCGTCTTCAAGATGGGCGGCGCACATGCGGTCGCGGCGTTCGCGTACGGGACCGAGACGGTGCCGCGCGTGGACAAGATCACGGGTCCCGGCAACGTCTGGGTGGCGGCGGCGAAGCGCTTCGTCTTCGGCCAGGTCGGCATCGACGCCGAAGCCGGCCCGACCGAGGTCGTCGTCGTCGCCGACAAGAGCGCGCAGGCGGCCTGGGTCGCATCGGATCTGATCTCGCAGGCGGAGCACGACGAGGACGCGCAGTCGATCCTGATCACGCCGCTGCGCGCGCTCGCGACGAAGGTGATCGAGCAGATCGGCAAGCAGCTCGCGACGCTCCCGCGTGGCGCGATCGCACGCGCGTCGCTGGCGAAGCGCGGCGCCGTGATCGTGACGAAGAACCTCGACGAGGCGATCGATCTCGCCAACCGCTACGCGCCCGAGCACCTGCTGCTGGCGGTCGAAGACGCCGACGCGCTGCTCAAGAAGGTCACCAACGCCGGCGCGGTGTTCCTCGGCCACTACACGCCGGTGGCGGTCGGCGACTACCTCGCCGGCCCGAACCACGTGTTGCCCACCGGCGGCACCGCGCGCTTCTTCTCGCCGCTCGGCGTCGAGGATTTCCTGAAGCGGATGAGCTTCACGCGCTTCGAGCCGCCGAAGCTGCGCGAGCTCGGGCTCGAAGTGATGCGGCTCGCCCAACTCGAAGGTCTCTCGGGCCACGGCGTGTCGATCGAGCTGCGCCTCGCGCGCATCCGCCGGGCGCGCCGCGAGCGCGAGGCGGCGCGCGAAGCCGGTGAGGAATCGGAGGACTAGCCATGACGCAGGTACGCGAACGCCGCGCGGTGCTCACGCGCAAGACGCGCGAGACCGACATCCAGCTCGAGCTCGCGCTCGACGGCACGGGCCAGTACGAGGTCGCGACCGGGATCGCGTTCTTCGACCACATGCTCGAGTCGTTCGCCAAGCACGCGGCGTTCGACCTGCGCCTGCGCGCGACCGGCGATCTCTCGGTCGACTTCCACCACACGGTGGAGGACGTCGGCATCGCGCTCGGCCAGGCGCTGCGCGAGGCGCTCGGCGACGCACGCGGGATCCGCCGCTACGGCTTCTTCGTGCTGCCGATGGCGGAGTCGCGCGTCGACGTCGCGCTCGACGTCTCGAATCGTCCGTTCCTGGTCTACGAAATCGAGCTGCTCAACGATCGCATCCGCGACTTCGATGTCTCGCTGGTCGAGGACTTCCTCTACGCGTTCTCGCAGAACGCCGGCATCGACCTGCACGTCGAACTCCGTTACGGCAAGAGCCCGCATCACGTCGTCGAGGCGGTGTTCAAGGGCCTCGCGCGCGCGCTGCGCGCGGCGGTCGAGCTCGATCCGCGCATCACGGACGTGCCGTCGGTGAAGGGAACGCTGTAGGCGATGTCCTCCGCCCCCCAGGTCGCGCTCGTCGACTACGGCGCGGGGAACCTGCGCTCGGTCGCCAAGGCGCTCGAGCGCTCGGGTCTCGCCGTCGACGTGACCGCCGATCCCGCCGCGCTGCGCCGCGCCGACGGCGTCGTGCTGCCGGGCGTCGGCGCGTTCGCGGACGCGCGCGCCAGCCTGTCGGCGAAGGGACTCGACGACGCGGTCGTCGCCGGCCTCGACGCGGGCCGTCCCTACCTGGGCCTGTGTCTCGGTCTGCAGCTCCTCTTCGACGAGGCGGACGAGCACGGCGTGACGCCCGGGCTCGGACGCTTCGCCGGCCGCGTCGAGCGCTTCCCCGATCACGCTGCCGACGGACGGCGCCTGCTCGTTCCGCACATCGGCTGGAACGAGGTTCGCTGGTCGCGCGACGGCGCGCGGCATCCGATGCTCGCGGCGCTTCCGGCGCGCGACCACTATTACTTCGTGCACTCCTACCGCGCCGTGCCCGCAGTTGCGGGCGACGTCGTGGGCTGGACCGAATACGGCGGCGACTTCGCCGCTGCCGTCGCCAAGGAAAGGATCTTCGCCGTGCAGTTCCATCCCGAGAAGAGCCAGGCCGCCGGCAAGCGGCTTCTCGACGCGTTCGCGCAGTGGGTCGCGGCATGCCGATGAAGCGCATCGCGGCGGCGGCCGGTCTCTTCTTCGCGGCGCTGGCGCTCGGTTGCGCGCAGAACATCGTGCAGGAGCGCGGCGGCTCGACCGTGGCGTCGATCACGGCGCGCCGCGTCGTGGTCATTCCCTTCACCGCGCGCCAGCGCGGCGCTGGCGCGGCGATCCGTCCCGACGCCGCGGCACTGGTCTCGAGCTACGTCGCCGAGAGCTTCGAGGCGCGCGGCATCGATACGGTGCCGGCGTCGGACGTGCAGCAGGCGTTCGGCGAGACCCCGAGCGACGCCTCCATGGTCCAGATGGCGCGCGAGCGCTTCGGCGCGGACGTCGTCGTGATGGGCAACGTGCATCGCTGGCGCGAGCGCGACGGCCAGGCGATGGGAACGCTGTCGCCCGCCAGCGTCGGCTTCGAGGTGAAGACCTACACGGCCGCCGACGGCAAGCTGTTTCGCGGACTGATCTTCGACCACACGCAGGTCGCGCTCGGCGAGAACGCCCTGACCGCCGCGCAGTATCCGGGCGGCGGCACGCGCTGGCTCACCGCCGAGGAACTCGCTCGCTGGGGCGCCTCCCGCGTCGTGCAGACGCTTCCGATCACGGCGCCTTGATCGAGATCCTCCCGGCCATCGATCTGCTGGGCGGGCGCTGCGTGCGGCTATCGCAGGGAGACTACGATCGCGTCGCGGTGTATGGCGACGATCCCGGGGCGGTGGCGGCGTCGTTCGTCGCGGCGGGCGCGACGCGCGTGCATTGCGTCGATCTCGACGGCGCGCGGGCGGGGCGGCCGCACAATCGCGACGCCGTGCGCGCGATCGTGACCGCCGCGAAGGACGTCCCGGTACAGCTCGGCGGCGGGATGCGTTCGCTCGACGCGATCGAGGAGGCGCTCGGTCTCGGCGTCGATCGCGCGATCCTCGGCACCGCCGCGCTGCGCGATCCCGCCCTGGTGCGCGAGGCCGCGCGGCGCCATCCCGGCCGCATCGCCGTCGGCATCGACGCACGCGCGGGACGCGTCGCGGTCGAGGGCTGGCTCGAGACGAGCGACGTGCTCGCGCTCGACGTCGCGCGCTGCTTCGAAGACGCCGGCGTCGCGGCGCTCGTCTACACCGAGATCGCGCGCGACGGCATGGGCACCGGTCCCGATCTCGACGCGACCGCGGCGCTCGCCGCGGCCGTCGCGATCCCCGTGATCGCTTCGGGCGGCGTCGGCTCCGAGGAGCACGTGCGGCGCGCGGCCGCGACGCCGGGCATTGCGGGGCTCATCATCGGCAAGGCGCTCTACGAGGGATCCGTGAAGCTCGATCGCGCGCTCGCGATTGCGAAGGGCGCCTGAATGCTGCTCAAGCGCATCATCCCGTGTCTCGACGTCGACCGCGGCCGCGTGGTCAAGGGCGTGCAGTACGTCGATCACGTCGACGCGGGCGATCCCGTCGAAGTCGCGCGGCTCTACGACGAGCAGCAGGCCGACGAGATCACGTTCCTCGACATCACCGCCAGCCACGAGCGGCGCCGCATCATCTTCGACGTCGTGTCGCGCACGGCCGAGACCGTCTTCATGCCGCTCACGGTCGGCGGCGGCGTGCGTTCGCTGCAGGACGTGCGCGATCTGCTCAACGCCGGCGCCGACAAGGTCTCGATCATGACCGCGGCCGTCGAGAACCCGGACCTCGTCGGCGAGTGCGCCGTCAAGATCGGCAGCGCCAACCTGGTCGTCGCCATCGACGCGCGCAAGCGCCCGAACCCCCTTTCGCAGCTCGGCGCCCCGTTCCCGCGTAGCGAGCCGCAGGCGAGCGGCGAGCCCCAGAGCTGGGAAGTGGCGACTCACGGCGGGCGCCGACCTACGGGACTCGATGCGGTCGCGTGGGCGAAGCGCATGGCCGAGGCCGGCGCCGGCGAGATCCTGCTCACCAGCATGGATCAGGACGGAACGCGCAGCGGCTACGACCTGGAGCTCGTGCGCGCGGTCGCCGACGCCGTCGGGATCCCGGTGATTGCGTCGGGCGGCGGCGGCAACGCCGAGGACATGGCCCGCGCGCTCGACGACGGTCCGGCGGGCGGTCACGCCCAGGCCGCTCTGGCGGCCTCGATCTTCCACTTCCGCCAGACCACGGTCGGAGAGGTGAAGCGGCGGCTGCTCGAGCTGGGCATTCCGGTTCGCCCGCCCGTTGTTCCGTGATCCGTGGGCGTTGATCCATATCGGCGCTCCGCTAGTGTCCTCCGTCGCTCCGCAAACCGAGCCTCATCGATCGATCGCGCCTCCCTTCTGCTCTCTTCGTGCCGCTCTTCGGGGCTGCGAAGAGTCCCCGTCCGAGGCATCCGAGTCGTTCAAGAAGCCGGCGCGCAGGGCTTGAAACCGATGCGGAGACGGGCATCTGGGGCTTTCCCGGGATCTGACACGGCCCGCCTCCGCGAGCTACTTCATCCTCCGAGGGCGCGACGCCCGAGGATCGGTCCGGAACGACGCCCCGCGCTTCGCTGGGGAGAGTCGAGCCGAGTTCCGAGAGCCAAGGGGTCCCGTACTTGCCGCTGGTCAAGGTGAAGGAAAACGAGTCCTTCGAGCAGGCGATGCGCCGCTTCAAGAAGCAGGTCGAGAAGGCCGGCATCCTGACGGAGCTGCGACGCCGCGAGTCCTACGACAAGCCGAGCGTCCGCAAGAAGAAGAAGGCGGCGGCGGCTCGCAAACGAGCTCTCAAGAAGCTGCGGAAGATGGCTCGCTGATCTAGCGAGTCGAAATCCGGGAGGCGAGCGTGTGAGCCGGATCCCCGAGGAGACGATCGAAGCGGTCCGGACCCGCGTCGACATCGTCGATCTCGTGGGACGCTACGTCTCGCTCCGCCAGACCGGTCGCAGCTTCAAGGGCCTGTGCCCCTTCCACAACGAAAAGACGCCCTCGTTCCACGTCCATCCGGAGCGGCAGATCTTCCACTGCTTCGGCTGCGACAGCGGTGGGAACGCGTTCGCGTTCCTGATGAAGCACGAGAACCTGAGCTTCCCCGAAGCCGTGCGCGCGCTCGCCGCGCAGTGCGGCATCGAGATCCCCGAGAGCGACGACCCCGGCGAGGCCGGCCTCTTCCGCCGCATGCGCGAAGCGACCGCCGTCGCACAGAGCCACTACCGCGCGGAGCTGGTCGGTGCGGCGGGCGAGGGCGCGCGCGCGTATCTCGCGGGCCGCGGCATCGACGTCGCCACGGCGCAGCGCTTCGGGATCGGCTTCGCGCCGGATCGCTGGGATGCACTCGCGTCCGCGCTCGAGTCGAAGCGCATCCCGGCCGCGCTCGGCGAACGCGCGGGGCTGCTCGCCGAGCGCAAGAGCGGCGGACACTACGACCGCCTGCGCGGCCGCATCACCTTCCCGATCCAGGACGTGCGCGGCGACGTGATCGCATTCGGCGG
>JALOQG010000157.1 GCA_025453505.1 Myxococcota bacterium
CCGGCCCCGGGGCGCTTCGAGGACTGGGATCACGCGCGCTGGCTCGCGGCGCTCGAGGCCAATCTGCTCGCGCCGGCGCTGATGATCCGCGGCGTGATCGGCGGCATGCGCGCGCGCCGCTTCGGACGCATCGTCAACATCACGTCGGCGATGGTCAAGGCGCCGCACGCCGCGATGGGGCTCTCGACCGCGGCGCGTTCGGCGCTGACGGCGGTCTGCAAGGGGCTCTCGAAGGAAGTCGCGCGCGACAACGTGACGATCAACAACCTGCTGCCTGAGCGGATCGACACGGATCGCCAACGCATGATGGCGGAGCTGCGCGCGAAGACGGGCGGCGTCTCGATCGAGCAGGCCTACGTCGAGATGGCGGCCAGTATCGCGGCGGGGCGGCTGGGGACGCCCGCGGAGTTCGGGGCCGCCTGCGCCTGGCTCTGCAGCGCGCAGGCCGGATACATCTCCGGCCAGAACCTCCAGCTCGACGGCGGCTCGTATCCGGGCGTCCTGTGACGCGATGTGCCGGCAATTGCCCTCGCCATCTTCGCGAAACTCCCTGTTGGCCCCGCCGGGACTCTGCTATCGCTCGTGTGCGGCCGATACGCCGCTTCGCGCCGTCCAATCGCCGGCGCTCACTCGAGGAGAAGATCCATGCGCTCGATGACGCGTCTGCTCGCTCTCGCCGCCAGCTTCGTGCTGGCCGGCGCCACCACGGTCCAGGCGGACCCGAAGGACGACTACCACCCGCTCGACTTGCAGGCCGAGGACCCGCCGGGCCCGAACGTCGCGGTCGATGCGACCGGCGACCACGTCGTGAACCCGGGGCGCGTGCTCGATCAGAGCGCGCTCGACGATCCGGATGCGGTCAAGTGGCCCACGCTCGACAAGTCGGTGTGGGAGCAGGTCAAGGACTCCTACGTCATCGAGACGAAGTAGCTTCGGCTCGATCTCGGACGCGCCGATCGATCTCTCGCCGGCCCGCTGAGGCGGCGCCGGCGAGAGGCGATCGGTTTCGATGCGTGGCAGGCGCATGGACGCGCGCCGCCTCGAACGATGGGCAGGAGCGCAGGCGCTGCGAAGCGCCGCGCACCCGCGGCGCCACTCAGTCCTCGGGCGCCTTCATCACCTTGATGTAGGTGAGCGTGCCCGAAGTCCCGTCGTGGTGTCCCTGCACGGTGATGTTCCAGCCCTTCTGGATTTCCGTCAGCTGGATCGGCGTGGAGCCGCGCAGGATCGTCGCGGACTCGGCCACCGTGTACTCCATGATGTCCTCGGTCTCGCCCTTGATCTTGACCTTGCGGTTCTCGACGTCGATCTCGACGACGTCGGCGGTCACGGCGATGTTGCCGCGCTCGCGCTCGCGGACCTGGGCGAAGGCGCCGTCCGCGAGGACGACCCCGAGCAGGACGGCGAGGCCGAGTGTGGAGAGCCCGAGTGCGGTGATCCGCGCGAGTCGGTTCTGCTCGAGATTCATGATCGTGGACTCCTTTGGCGCCGCACTTCGAGCGGACGCGGGTGGGGAACGGATCCGAGGGCGCGATGGTGCGTGCGAGGGCCGGCCCCGGTCAAGCCCGAAACGCGAACGCCCTGCGCAGCCTAGGGAAGCGGCTCGGCGCTGAGCGAGATCGTGGCGACGTGACCGTCGCCGGCGATGTTGCGGCCGCCCATGCCGGGGTAGTGGCCCGCCGTGAAGTTGTTGTCGATGGTGTCGTTCTTGCCGAGACGGATCGCCATCTCGTCGCCGTTCGCGGTCGGGAAGGCCGTGTTCGAGTTGGAGAACGCCTCGAGCTCGGTGTGGAACGTGACCGAGATGCTCGCGTCGCCGGTGCCCTGGATCGCCGTGCCGGCGGAGCCGACGAACTCGACGTCCTGCGAACTCGACGATCCGCCGACGCCGTCGTTGATGATCGTGACCGGCGGCGTGAACGGGAAGCTCCCGCTCGCTCCGCCTGCGATGGCCCAGGTCGCGTTCACGGGCTGGCGGATCGCGGCGAGGCCGCCGCCGTCCTGGAACCCGATGCCGTCGTTGTAGCCGTCGCTGATCCGGTCGAACGCTCCGCGCATCGAATGGCCGAGATCGATCGTCCACTGCTCGCCCGGAACCGAGACGACGTCGAAGTTCACGCGGTACGACAGCGTCACGTACGACTGCGCGTCGTTCGTCGTGCAGCCGGCGTCGGCGCCGAGCATGCCGCGCAGGTTCGCCTCGACGACGTTGCCGAGTGCGTTGCCGGAGAGGCGGTGCCGCCACTCGCGCAGCCAGCAGCCTCCCTGTTCGCGGAAGTCGCCGCTGCTCAGATCGGTGAACACGACGTTCGCGAGCCGTGTCGTCGGCTGCTGCACGAGATTCGCGAAGATGCCGAGGAAGCCGCCCGAAAGCCGCGCGACCTCCACCGACTCGAGGTCCAGCCCGAGCAGCGACGGGATCGGAAACGAGTCGATCGCGTTCTCGAGATCCGCCGCGAAGAGCGGGAAGAGATTGCGGAAGGTGAAGACCAGCGCCGCCTCGTTGGTGTTGACGAGGTTGCTCGTGACGACCATGCCGATCGAAGCCGGCGGCGGCGTCGTCAGCGTGAACTCGAGACCCGCCGGTGTGAAGGAGAGATCGACGCCGGCATCGAGGTCGACCTCCAGCGTCAAGAAGACCTGGTGGATCGCTGCGAATTCCATCTCGATCGCGAGGCCGGCGATCTTCAGCTCGGCGAGCTCGCCTTCCGGGCCGGGCGCGCCCGTGAACACGGGTGCGATCGTCGGCCGCAGCCGGATCACGACCGGCTCCGCAGGGTCGAAGCTCGAGAGCTGCGGGATGAAGAGCGAGAGCAGCCCCGCCGTGAGCGGCGATCCGAGGAACTCGGTGATGTCCATGCGCAGCAGACCGTTCTCGATCTGCGTCTTCAGCAACTGGTTCATGCCCGACGTCGAGAGCGCGAAGGCGAGACCGTACGGCAGTCCCTGCGCGGGCGTCGTCGCGCCGAACGCAGGAAAGGGTTCTTCGACCGTGTAGGAGGCCGCCAGATCCGGCGCACCCGCCAGCGGCGCCGTCGTGTAGATCGCCGCGTCGGCCGCGATCGTCAGGCCGTTCGCGTCTTCCGAGACCGAATCGATCGGTGCGTCCAGCACGCCGCCGAGTGCGCTGCCCACGGGCCCCGCGATCGACACGCCGGCCAGCGCGCTCTGGATCGCGGCGGCGAGCGCGGAGTCCTGCGGTCCGGCGCCGTCCGGGTCGGCGAGGTTGTCCTGGAATCCGTCTTGCATCAGCTGCTGGATGTCGCCCTCGCCGATGATCAGATCGACGATGTCGCCGATCAGCGGGTCGTCGCAGATCCCGGACACGAACCGGGAGCCGAAGCCGCCGAGCGTCACCGACACGGGCGACACGAGGTTCACGTCCACGAAAGACGGGTCCGAAGCGAGCGGCTGCAGGTCGAAGGATCCGCCGATCGCCGCGGCCGACGTCTCGATCTCGAGCGTGCAGGCGCCGAGCCAGCCGAGGTCGAGGTCGATCTCCAGGAAGAAGTCGTCGATCTGGATCGTCGTATCGAGCCCGCTCGCGGTCGGGTCGACGGCGAGACCGAAGCCGCCGAATCCGACCTCGACCACGTTCGCGGTGTAGTTGATCCCGCTCATGCTGCCCTGCGCGATCGGATTCTGGTCGGTGATGATCGAGGAGATGTCGAGCGAGTCGCCCGACAGGCTCTCGACGATCGGCGTGATCTGATCCAGACCGGTGTCGGTGAGCCGCATCCCGACCGCGGCGGGCGACGCGGTCCCGTCCGGCACGAATCCCGTCGTCACGCCGTCGCCGACCACCACGACGAGGCTCTTGCGCAGCACCGCGCCCGTATCGAGCGTGCCCGCGACGGTGATCCGGTTGAACACGGCGCCGGGATCGACGGGCACCTGCACCGACCACGTCGCGGCGGGCGTCGTCGCGATGCCGTTGATCGTGAGGCCCGTGAAGCGCGTGGGGAGGTTCAGCCGACCGGCGACGGTGACCGAGGTCCCGTTGAGGAAGACGCCGTGCACGGGCGTATCGACGAAGAGCTTCGGTGCGGGCATGCACGACGCGCCGACGGCGATCGAGGCTCCGGCTCCGAGCAGCAGGATGGACCGGAGCCAGGTGTGCCGGACGTGCGTACGAGCGTGCATGATCCCCGCCTTATTTCGAGACGGGGCGTATCGTTGTTCAGATCGCCGCCCCGGTCAAGCGGGAATCGCCGAAGCTGCGGCGCTGCATCGCTACACCAGCGACGCCACCGGATCCGACGCCGCGGCCTCGTCGCGCAGGCGCACGCCGAGGTCGCGCGCGCGTTCGGCGAGGATCTCGATGTCGCACGCTTCGCGGATCGAAGCCGCGAGAACGGCCGCGTCGAGACGCCGCCGCGTCATGGCGGCCACCGCGATGCCGAGCCGCTCGACGCGCCGCGCCCAGTAGAACTGGTCGGCGAGGTGCGGCACCACGACCTGCGGAACGCCGGCCCGCGCCGCCGTCGTCGTCGTGCCCGCGCCGCCGTGATGCACGATCGCGGCGCAGCGCGGAAACAGCATCGGGTGCGAGACCGACTCGATCGCGAGCACGCCCTCGGGCAGCGGCCCGTCGCCCAGCGCGGCCCAGCCGGCGCCGATCAGCGCGCGGCGTCCGGTGCGCGCGATCGCCTCGAGGAGCGTGCGCGTCGTCGCGGCGGGATCCGCGTCGGGCATGCTGCCGAAACCGAGGTACACCGGTGGCGGTCCCATCGCGAGGAACGACTCGAGTTTCGCGGGCAGCGGGTCGCCGCAGGTCGGGTGCAACGCCGCGACCTGGTCGAGCGGGAACGGTGCGTCCGCGGGCGCGCATGCGAGCGCCGCATCGACCGCCAGCAGCGGACGGGCGCTCAGCATCATGCGATAGAGATCCCGGCGCGGCGCGAGTCCGAGCCGCTTGCGCGCGGGCCCGATCACGCCGCGCAGCGCGAGCACGGTGGGACGGATCAAGGCCGGCCACAGCGCGCGATTCACCCAGCCCGGCAGATCCTGCCACGGAAGAAACACCGGAGCGTGTTCGCGGGACGGGATCATGCCGGGGCAGTAGACGACGTAGCGATACGCGGCGCCCCGCGCTTCGGCCGCGACCGAGGCCGCGAGTTCGGCGCCCGCGCCGACGACGAGATCGGCACCGCGCGCGAGTTCGAGGAGCACTTCGAGCCGCGATTCGAAGCGTTCGCGAAAGATGCGGATGCCTTCGAACAACGCGCCGACCGGCGAGCGCTCGATCACGGCGGCGCGCTCGGCGATCAGGTCGCGGATCGAGGTGCCGCACGCGATGAAGGGCACGCCGCGGGATCCCGCCTGCGCCGCGAAGTCGGGCGACGAGCACAGGATCGCGTCGTGGCCGGCCGCGCGCAGCCGCCGGCCGAGTTCGATCAACGGCTGCGCGTCGCCGCGCGTTCCTTCGGCTGCGAGAACGATGCGCATCGGGGACGGTCCTCCGTCCGTCCTTCTTCGTCCGATCGCAGGCGCGCATGAGCTTCGCAGCAAAAGCCTCAGGGGACGCCCGGACTCCCCTGCGCGCAGGCGCCCGGCGGCAACAGTTGCGCGTCGTCGAGCCTTCGGGCGATCGCCCGGGCGACGAGCGTGTTGCCCGCCGTCGAGTAGTGCGCACCCGCTCCGCGCGAACGCGGCCCGGTCAGGAAGAGCGCGCCGCGCTGCGACGTGGGCACCGCTTCGAAGTCGAGCTGCAGATCGAACTTGACGAGCGCCGGTTGCGTGGCTTCGCGCAGCGCGGCGCGCGCGTAGTCCGGGAGCGGCGCGAATTCCTCGGGATCGACGCCGGCCAGGCTGGGCAGCAGCACGAGCACGGGCGTCGCGCTGCGCTCGTGCGCCGTGCGGGCGAACTCGGCGAGCAGCTGCGCGATCACGCGCGTCGTCTCGTCCTCGGGGGTCGGCACGTACGCGCCGCGCTCCGCGCCGAACGCCGATGCGAGGCGACGCCCGAGTTCGACACTGCGAAGCGACTCGAGCAGGCGCAGGTTCTGCGTCAGCCACGGGGCGAGGTAGGGCGCGCGCGGCACCGGCACGTTCTCGAGGTGGAGCTGGTCGTCCCGCAGCCGGAACACGGGCTTTCCGTACAGGACCATCTGCGAGGAACGAACGCGCGAGAAGTCGTCGGCGATGAAGGCGGCGATCGCGACCTGGTGCGCGAAGTCCCGCGTCGCGCGCACGTAGTGCAGCACGCTCTGGTCGACGCCGTAGCCGGCCTGCCCGAGGTTCGGCGCTTCGACGCGCAAACACTCGCGCTCGAGCCGGGCCGGCCACGTGTCGGCGTCGCCGACCCCGAAGCCGAGCGTGAAGGAGTCGCCGATCGCGACGGCGCGCGTCACTCCGGCGGGAACCGCGGACGCGAACTCCTCCGCGTTGCGGAAGCCGCGTGCGTTGGTCGTCAGCGAGAGGCCGGGCCCGTAGAGATCGGGCACGCGCGCGTTCGGCTCGGCGATCCAGCCGAGTTCGGGGTCGTATGCGGTGTGCGCGCGTTCCGGCAGCGGCAGCCAGACGTTCATGCGCGCGTGCCACAGGAACACCGCGAGGCTCGCCGCGCCTTCGAGCAGCAGCAGCGCGACGGCGGTCGCGGCGAGCCCGAGCGCGATCCGACGTCCCACCGTCAGCCTTCCGCGAGATGGCGCTCGAAGCGCCGCATCACCCACAGATGCACCAACGCCTGCGTGACCGAATACAGTGTCCAC
>JALOQG010000158.1 GCA_025453505.1 Myxococcota bacterium
CGCGCTGATCCAGCCGCGGCCCGGCCGTGCGCCGGCGCCCGACGACGTGATCGCGCACTGCCGCAAGCACGTCGCCGGCTACAAGGCGCCGCGCTTCGTGCACGTCGTCGACGCGATCGTCCGCTCGCCGAGCGGCAAGCCCGATTATCCCTGGGCCAAGAAGACCGCCGCGACCGCGGCGAAGGCATAGAGGAGAAGAGCGATGGCCGACCACGGCTTCTGGACCTACGCGCAGAAGGACCCGAGCAAGCTCGCGCTCGCCCTGCCCGACGGCCGCGAGTGGACGCGCGGCGAGCTGCACGCTTCGTGCAACCGCATCGTGCACGGCCTGCGTGCGCTCGGACTCGGCAAGGGCGACGTCGTCGCGGCGGTGCTGCCGAACGACGCCGCGATCATCGAGCTCTATCTCGCGGTGTCGCAGGCCGGCATGTATCTCGTGCCGGTCAACTGGCACCTGACCGCGCCCGAGATCGCGTACATCGTGCAGGACTCGGAAGCGAAGGTGCTCGTCGCGCACGAACGCTTCGGCGACGCCGCGTCGAAGGCCGCCGACGAGATCGCGTTCCCGAAGGACCGCTGCTACGCGGTCGGCACGATCGCCGGCTTCCGTCCGTTTGCCGATCTGTCCGCCGGTCAACCGGACACGCCGCCGGCGGATCGCGCCGCCGGTGCGGTCATGAACTACACGTCGGGCACGACGGGCCGGCCGAAGGGCGTGCGCCGCCCGCTGCCGCCGATCGACCCGGACATCGCCGCGACGCTGCTGACCGGCTTCTTCGCGATGTTCGGCATCAAGCCCGAAGACGAGAACGTGCACCTGTGCGGGTCGCCGCTCTATCACACCGCGGTGCTGGTCTTCGCGTCTACTTCGCTGCACTACGGGCACGCCGTCGTGCTGATGGAGCGCTGGACGCCGGAGCTGTGCCTCGAGGCGATCCAGAAGTACCGCGTCACGACCAGCCACATGGTGCCGACGCAGTTCCACCGTCTGCTCGCGCTGCCGGAGGACGTGCGCAAGCGCTACGACGTCTCGTCCACGCGCTGCATGGTGCACGCGGCGGCGCCGTGCCCGGTGGACGTCAAGAAGCGCATGATCGAGTGGTGGGGCCCCGCGATCTGCGAGTACTACGCCGCGACCGAAGGCGGCGGCACGCTGGTCGCCGCCGAAGAGTGGATGAAGAAGCCCGGCACCGTCGGCCGTCCGTGGGCCGGCGCCGAGATCCGCATCTACGACGACGCCGGCAACCAGCTTCCGGCCGGCCAGATCGGCACGGTCTACATGAAGCTCGGCGCGGCCGATTTCGAGTACTACAAGGACAAGGACAAGACCAGGAAGAACCGCATCGAGAACTTCTTCACGGTCGGCGACGTCGGCCTGCTCGACGAGGACGGCTACCTGTTCCTGCGCGACCGCAAGAACGACATGATCATCTCGGGCGGCGTCAACATCTACCCCGCCGAGATCGAGAACGAGTTCCTCTCGCACCCGAAGGTCGGCGACGTCGCCGTCTTCGGCATTCCGCACGAGGAGTGGGGCGAAGAGGTCAAGGCGGTGATCGAGCCGGCGTCGGGCATCGCGGCCGGCCCCGAACTCGCCGCCGAGCTGCTGGCCTGGAGCGCGGACCGCCTCGCGAAGTACAAGACCCCGAAGACGATCGACTTCATCACCGAAATGCCGCGCGATCCCAACGGCAAGCTCTACAAGAGGAAGCTCCGCGACCCCTACTGGGCCGGCAAGGAACGATCCATCTGAGCGCTCGCACGAAGCGAGCAGCCCCACTTCCGCCGTAGCGAGCCGCAGGCGAGCGGGCCGGATCCATAAGGCTCGCGCCCGCGCGAGCAACCAACTCGAACCGGAGCACAAAACCCCACTTCTGCCGTAGCGAGCCGCAGGCGAGCGGGCCGACCCCATAAGGCTCGCGTTCGCCCTGGCTAGGAGCCCCGATGGACTTTGCCTTCTCCGAAGAACAAGACGAATTCCGCGCGATGCTTCGGCGCTTCCTCGAGGAGCGCTGGTCCATCGCCGACGTGCGCAAGCTCGCCGAGACCCCGGCCGGCTACGACCGCGGCGTCTGGAAGCAGATGGCGGAAGAGCTGGGCCTCCAGGGCCTCGCGATTCCCGAGGCACACGGCGGACAGGGCTTCGGCTTCCTCGAAGTCGGCATCGCGCTCGAAGAGATGGGTCGCCAGCTCGCGGGCGGACCGTTCCTCGCGAGCGCGGTGATCGCGGCTTCGACGATCGAAGCGGCGGCGTCGCCCGCGCAGCGCTCCGAGTGGTTGCCCGCGATCGCCAGCGGCGAGCTGATCGCGACGCTCGCGGTGCACGAGGCTTCGGGCCGCGCCGATCTCGGCAGCATCGAGACGACCTGCCGCCGCGACGGCGCCGGCTGGAGCGTGCGCGGCCACAAGGTCGCCGTCCTCGACGCGCAGAACGCCGAACTCTTTCTCGTCGCGGCGCGCGAAGCCGGCACTGCGGGCGATGCGGGCATCTCGCTCTTCGCGGTGCGCGCGGAATCGGCGGGCCTCTCGCTGAAGCCGACCGACGGCCTCGATCTCACGCGCAAGATGGCCGCCGTCGAGCTGCACGACGCGCCCGCGACGCCGCTCGGTGACGTCGGCGCCGCCGCCCCCGCGCTCGCGCGCACGCTCGACCTCGCTGCGATCGCGATCGCTGCGGAGTGCACGGGCGCCACCGCGCGCTGCCTCGAAAGCGCCGTCGCCTACGCGAAGTCGCGCATCCAGTTCGGCCGCACGATCGCGTCGTTCCAGGCGATCAAGCACAAGGCCGCCGAGGTGATGCTCGAGCTCGAGACCGCGCGCTCGGCCGCGTACTGGTCGTGGTGGGTCGCCGCGCAGGGCGCGAGCGGGGGCGCGGCCGATCTCGCCGAAGCCGCGAGCATCGCCAAGTCGCTGTGCAACGACGCGCTCTCGCGCGCCGCCGCCGAAAACGTGCACATCCACGGCGGCATGGGCTTCACCTGGGAGTTCGACTGCCATCTCTACTTCCGCCGCGCGAAGGCCGCGGAGCTGCTCTTCGGCGATCCGATCTTCCACCGAGCGCGGCTCGCGGAGCGGCTCGGCTTGTAGCTAGCGTGGACGCCGATGGCGTCCGGTGATCGCTACGACCTCGTCTGGTTCTGGAAGCAGAACGACTCGGGCCTCTACGGCCGGCGTCAGGATCACCTTTTGCGCGCGCTGGCGGCGTCGCCGCGGGTGCGGCGGATCGTGCACTTCGACCGGCCCATCGCGGTGCGCGATCTCTTCGCCGGTGCGCGTCTCTTCGATCGCCATCCGCTGCATCGCCACGAGAACCGCGTCCTGCTCCAGACTCTGCCGCGTCTGCGGCGCCGCGCCGAACGCGGCAAGCTGACGCGCCACACCTTCCTCTACGCCGACGAGCGCTCGCCGCTCTTGCGCCGCGTCCTGCCCGGCGCCGACGGCTACGTCGAGTTCGTGCGGCGTACGCTCGCGCGCGCGGGCGTCGATCCGGCGCGCAGCGTGTTCTGGGTGTGCCCGCGCAATCCCTCGTTTCCGCGCCTCGTCCGCAAGCTCGCGCCCGCGCTCGCCGTCGCCGACGCGATCGACGACCACCGCGCGTGGCCCGACGCGACGCCGGAATTCGTCGCGAAGGCCGAGGCCAACTACCGCGACGTGCTCGGCTGCTGCGATCTCGTCGTGACGAACAACGCCGGCATGCGCGAGGCGCTGGCGGAGTTCCGAAGCGATATCGAAGTCGTCGAGTCGGGCTACGAGCGCGTCGATCGGGATTCGCCCTGCCCACGCGATCTCGCGCGCATCCCGCGCCCGATCCTCGGCTACGCCGGCAATCTCTCGGCGCGCATCGACGTCGCGCTGCTGCGCGGGATCGCCGAGCGGCATCCGGAGTGGAGCCTCGTGCTGATCGGCGCCGCCCGGCCGGACGCCGCGGTCCATGCGCTCGCCGATCTTCCGAACGTACATCGGCTCGGCGTGCGCCCGCATGCGGAGATCGGCGCGTACGTGCGCCACTCCGACGTCGCGATCGTGCCGCATCTCGACGATGCGCTGACGCGCAGCATGTCGCCGCTCAAGATCGGGCTCTACTGCGCGGCGGGCGTGCCGGTCGTGTCCACGCGCGTGGCCAACCTCGGGCCGCTCGCGGACGCGATCGAGATCGCGACGGACGCCGCCGACTTCGAGGCGGAAATTGCGCGGGCGCTCGCCGAGCCGCTCTCTCCGGATCGCTGCGCGCGCCGCGACGCAATCCTCGCCGCCCACTCCTGGGAGTCGCGCGCCGAACGGATCCTCGCGCTGCTCGATCGGGCGTCGGAGCGGAAGGCGCTCAGGCCGCCCGCTTCATGAACCGCGCGTAGTCGTCGAGGACGTCGGCGGCAGGGCCGAAGGCGAGCTGGCGGCCGCGATCGAGCCACAGCACCTGATCGGCGTGTTCGCGCAGGAAGCGCAGGTTGTGGCTGGTGAAGACGACGCAACGCGCCTGCGCTGCGAGCTCGTGCAGCCGCGCGGCGCTCTTTTCGCGGAACGCGACGTCGCCCGTCGAGAGCACTTCGTCGAGCAGCAGCAGATCGGGCGTCAGCGTCGCGGCGATCGCGAAGCCGAGTCGCGTGCGCATGCCGGCGCTGTAGTAGCGGACGGGCGTCGCGAGTGCGGCCGCGTCGAGCTCGGCGAACGCCGCGATCTCGTCGTAGCGCGCCTCGATCTCGCCGCGCGAGAGCCCGTGCAGCGCGCCGGCGACGAACACGTTGTCGCGGCCCGAGAGATGCGCGCTGATGCCGGCGCCGAGTGAGAGCAGCGCCGACGTGTGGCCCGCTACCGAGACCGTTCCCTCGTCCGGCTCGTAGATGCCGCAGATCATCCGCAGCAGCGTCGTCTTGCCGGCGCCGTTGCCGCCGCAGATGCCGACGCGCGCGCCGGCGCGAATGCTGAGGTCGATGCCGCGCACGGCCCAGAAGGTGCCGTCGGCGCGCGGCGCGAAGCCCGCGAGCCGCCGCAAGCTCGCCGCGACCATGTGCCGGCGCGATCCGCGCGTGAAGCACAGGCCGGCGTCTTCGCAGCGGATCACGATGCCCATTCCTAAAGCATCCGGATCGCGGCGGGCGTGAGGCGCAGGAACACGAAGCGGCCGGCCGCGAGCACGATCGCCGCGAACGCCGCCGACCACGCGAGCGCTTCCCAGTCCGGCGGCAGGCCGGCGTGGATCGGTCGTCGCACGCCTTCGAGGATGCCGGCGAACGGGTTGATCGCGACGTAGAGCCCGCGCCATTCCTCGGGCACGCGCGAGAGCGCGTAGAGCCCCGGGCTCAGGAACCACACGAGCCGCAGCAGCGCGGCGTAGAGATTGCCGACGTCGGGCAGCATCACGCCGAGGGGACAGAGCAGATACGCGACGCCGAGCGACAGCGCGGCCAGCACCGCGAGCGGGATCGGCAGCCAGAGCAGATTCAGCGTGATCGGCACTTCGTAGACGAGCATCAGCCCGAGCAGCAGCGCGACGCCCGCGAGCGCCTGCGCCGATGCCGAGATCCACTCCGAGAGCAGCACGGTCTCGCGGTGCACGGGCGTCGAGAGCAGCAGCGTGTGGTTCTGCTGGAACGCCGATGCGCCCTGCGTGCTCGCCATCGCGAACCAGCGCCACGGGATCAGCGCGCACGCGACGAAGAGCGGATACGCGTTCTGCTCGGCGTGACGGCCGAACTCGAGCAGCCCGCCGAACACCAGCGCGTAGACGCCGACGAGGAGCAGCGGATCGAGGAGCCACCACGCGACGCCGAGCACGCGGTCGCTGGTGCGGCGCCGCATGCCCGTCTGGGTGAGCTGCCAGAGCACGTTGCGATCCCACCCGCGCAGGCCGGGCGTGGCCGCCGTCACCCGACGTCTCCGAGCGCGATGCCGCGTTCGGCGAGCGCGGTCGCGAAGCGCCGGCTCGTCGCGAGCGCCTCGACGTCGCAGTCGAAGCGCGCGGCGGTCTCGAGTCCCGCTGCAACGAAGCGGCTGCGCAGCGCGCGGTCGTCGAGCAGCCGCACCACCGCCCCGGCCGCCGCGTCGCGATCGGTGGGATCGACCAGCCACGTGTTCTCGCCGTCGCGCGCGTACTCGGTGACGCCGCCGTCGCGTCCCAGCACCGTCGCGCAGCCGCACGCCATCGCCTCGAGCGCGGGGCGTCCGAAGCCCTGGAACTCGGAGGTGTCGAGGTAGATCGCGGCGTCGTTGTAGACGCGGCGCAGGCGGTCGTTCGGCAGCGCGCCGAGATCGACGTGCGCGAAGTCGATGCCGGTCTCGGCGAGGTCGGGGCAGCCGAAGAAGGCGATCTCGGCGTCGGGGCGGCGTCGTTTCACTTCCCGCAGCGCTGCCACCAATGCCGCGAAGCCGCGCCGTGGCGTGCGCGGCCGCGCCATGCCGAGCACGCGCAGCGGGCGCTCCGCCCCCGGCCGTTCGCAGTAGAAGAGGTCGAGATCCATGCCGAGACCGATCTTGGTGCTGTCGAAGCCGCGCGCGGCGAGCACGCGCGCGAGCCAGTCGCTCTTGACGATGCGGTTCGGGATCAGCGGGTAGCCGTCGATCACCGCCTGCTTCGCGGCGGTGTCGTGGGCCGGGAAGAAGCGCGTCTCGTCGTCCTGCACGAAGTAGAACGGCACGGCGTCGGGCAGCGTCTCGGTGACGATGCGGTGCACCTTCGGCGCCGTGGACCAAAGCGTCGCGACGAC
>JALOQG010000528.1 GCA_025453505.1 Myxococcota bacterium
CGAATGGGTGCTGGACGAAGGCGGCACGATCGCAGTCGGCATCGTCCCCGGCGTGGAGAAGCCGGTCGCGCTGATCGGCATCGCCGAGAAGGGCTATCTGACGCTGGCGCTCACGGCGACCGCCGAGGGCGGGCACTCGTCGATGCCGCCGCCGCACACCGCCATCGGGATCCTCGCGGCGGGCATCGAGCGGCTCGAGGCGCAGCCGCTACCGGCCGCCGTGCGCGGCGCGACGCGACATTTCCTCACCGCGATCGCACCCGAAATGGACCTGCCGGCGCGCACCGTCGTCGCCAACGCCGACGTGCTGGAGCCGCTGGTGCTGCGCGCGCTCTCGGGATCGCCGCGCTCCAATGCGACGATTCGCACGACGACCGCCGTCACGATGATCGACGCCGGCATCAAGGAGAACGCCCTGCCCGCCTCCGCGCGTGCCGTCGTGAACTTCCGCCTGCTGCCGGACGACACGATCGATGGCGTGATCGAGCACGTGCGGGGCGCGGTCGACGACCCGCGCATCACGGTCGAGGTGCTGCCGGGCTCGCACGCGATCGAGCCGTCGCCGGAAAGCCGCATCGACTCGGAAGGCTACGCCGTGCTGACGCGGACGATCCGAGAAATGCACCCCGATGCGGTGATCGCGCCGAACCTGGTGCTCGGCGGCACCGACGCGCGCTACTTCCGTTCGGTCTCCGAGAGCGTCTATCGGTTCGGACCGCTGCGTCTCGGCCCCGAGGACCTGAAGCGCCCGCACGGCACCAACGAGCGCATCGACGTCGAGGACTACCTCGACAGCATCCACTTCTACGTGCGCCTGCTGCGCAACGCGGGCTAGATCGGCGGGACCGTCCTGCGCGCCTGCGCCGCGGCGAACCGTGCAGACCGGTCACCGAGGCAGCACCTCGCGCCAGCCGCGCACGTGGAAGACCGGCTCGAATCCGATCAGCACGGCGCCGTGGCGTCCGGTCCACCACAGCGCGTGGCCCGACGCGCGAGCGCGATCGACGACTTCCCCGTGCGGCATCCCGAAGCGCCCGAAGCGCGGCGCCGATGCGATGGCGATCTCCGCGCCGACGGCGTCGAGAAACGACTGCGTCGACGACGTGCGCGAGCCGTGGTGCGCGAGCTTCACGACGTCGGCGCCCAACGCGGCGCCACTCGCGACGAGCGCCGCTTCCGCCGCCGCTTCGATGTCGCCCGGCAACAGGACGTGATGGCCCGCGATCGCGATCCGCAACACCAGCGAGGCGTCGTTGCGCGATCGCGACCCCGTCGCGTCGCGCGGCGGCCACGGCGTCTCGATCGCGAGATCTCCGATCTGCACCGCGGGATCGCCCGCGCCCCGCTCTTCGACCGCGACGCCGCGCTCTCGCGCGACGCACAGCAGCGACGCGAACGCCGGATCGGCGAGCGCGCCGGCGGGCAGCCACAATCGGTCCACGGGCATGCGGGCGAGAACGCTCGTCAGCCCACCGCGATGGTCGAGATCGGCGTGCGTCGCGACCGCCAGCGCGAGGCGCCGCACGCCGAGCGCGCGCAGCGCCGGAACCACGACCGACGCGCCGAGATCCGCGCCGCCCGGCAGCGCGGTCCCCGCGTCGACGAGCACGCTCGCGGCGCGACCCTGGACGAGCGTCGCGTCGCCCTGCCCGACATCGAGCGCGACGAGCCGCGGCGGCGGCGGGTCGATGCGCGCCGGCGGCGCGAGGGCGAGCACGAGCAGTCCCGCGGCCGCGCAGCCGAATCGCGCGAGGCGGCGACAAACGCGGAGCGCCGCGAGCGCCGTCGCGAGCGCCGCGACGATCGCCCACGGCGGCGGATGCACCTCCCAGGCGGCGGGCGCGTGCGATGCGATCCAGACCGCGCATGTCGCAGACGCATCGGCGACCGCCGCAGCGGATCGCAACCGCGCATGTCGCAGACGCATCGGCGACCGCCGCAGCGGATCGCAACGCGAGACCCGTCACGCCGCTCTCGGACGCGAACCCGGCCAGGAGCGCCGCCACGAGCGCGAGCGGCAGCAGCACGATGCCGGTCCACGGCACCGCCACGAGATTCGCGGCGAGGCCCCACGGCGAGAGGATGCCGATCACCGCCGCCGCGACCGGCGCGGTCGCCGCCGTCGCGAGCGTGCTCGTGTCGAACGAATCGGCGACGCGACGCCGCATTCCGACCGACACCGGATCGGGACGCCACGCGAGGACGAGCGCCGCCGTCGCGAGGAACGACATGCGTGCGCCCGCGTCGAAGAAGGCGGCCGGCTCGACGAGCACGATCGCGAGCAGGGCCAGCACGATCGGTGCGGCGCGCCGCACGGGACGCCGCGCGGCGAACGAGACGGCGAGCGCGCCGAGCATCAGCAGCGAACGCCGGACCGGCACTTCGAACCCGGCCAGCAGCGCGTAGCCGCCGGCGGCGACCACGGCGGCGGATGCACCTCCCAGGCGGCGGGCGCGTGCGATGCGATCCAGACCGCGCATGTCGCAGACGCATCGGCGACCGCCGCAGCGGATCGCAA
>JALOQG010000159.1 GCA_025453505.1 Myxococcota bacterium
CGTACTCGATCTCCTCGGGCGCCCACCAGCCGTTCATGCCGACCGCGATGCCGCCGGCCGCCGTCGCGCCGAAGAGCGCGATCAGCCAGTCGGGCGAGTTCATCGCGAGGATCGCGACGCGATCGCCCTTGCGCAGACCGTGTTCGGCAGTGAGCGCGTTCGCCGCGCCCCACACCTGCCGCGTGAGGTCGCCGTAGCTGATGCGCCGGTCGCCGTGGGCCATCGCGACGACGTCGCCCCGCAGGCCGACGTTGCGGATCTTCTCCCGCATCGACCGCTCGCGATTCTTCCAGTTCTTCTGCGGACGACCCTCGACGCTCTCGGTGACGATCTCGAAGGGCGCACCGGGTCCGGTGAGCTGGGCCACGACTTGTTCGTAGGTCGGCATGCGGGCTCCTCGGTGGGAGGAGCAGCCTACCGCGAGCCCGCCGGATTCCGCTCGCGGGCGCTCACCGCGACGGGCTCGCGTCGGCCTGCTCGATGCCGCGCGGCAGCGGCCCGACGCGACGCTCGGCATGCGCGCGCGCCGCATCGCAGCCGCCCGTCGCGCCGACGCCGCGACAGCGCGTCCAGAACGAGGCGAGCGTGCGGCGCGGATACGGCGCGCCGTGGAAGTAGTACTCGGCGAAGAGGTCGGTGAGCCGCGTGGCCTCGGCGGGCGGGATCGGATCGGTGGCGGGCGCGGCGGCGTAGAAGCTGGCCAGCGTCGCGATCGTCGCGGGCCCCACGTGGCGGCGGAACGGACCGATCTGCAACAGCGCCGCATGCTGTGCGTCGCGCGCCGGCGACTCCGGGATCTGCGCGTGCCAATACGCCAGCAGCGAGGCGCACAGGATCGGCCGCGTCTTGCAACCCTCGGCGGTGATGATGGCGTGCGTCTCGTCGTCGAGCGCGCCGCCGAGCGCGGCCGCGTAGCGTCGCAGCAGCGATCGCTCCGCGCCGATCTTCGCGGGCGCAGGCTCGGCGAAGGGCGGGAGCTGCGCCTCCTGGCCACGGAAGAACGCGCGGCCGGCGCGGTGACTGAGGACGGGGTGCAGGATGGTGTGCACGTCGCCGGTCATTTGCGCCGCGTTGACGACACCGATCGGGAGCAGCTCGTGCACCAGGAGCGCGGGCAGCGAGGCGATGCCGGACCGCCCGAAGCCGGCGCGGAAGTCCGGCTGTGTGAAGCGCCGTTGCAGTCGACCCGGGTCGAGCAGACGCGGCAGCTCGGGGTTCTTGAACCCGAGCAGCAGGATGTCGGGACCGAGCGCGTACCAGACGGCGACCTGGTCGAAGACCGACGCGTAGGTGCGCAGCACGAGCTCGATCACGGCCGGGTCGTTCTCGTAGCAGTGGAACCACTGCGCGTAGACGCCGCCGGGACGCAGCCGGTCCTTGGCGGCACTCAGGAACTCCTGGCTGAAGAGCATCTCGACGCCACTCACCCACGGATTGCTCGGCTCCGAAGCGATCACGTCGTAGTCCTGGCCCGAACGCAGCAGCGCGCGGTACGCGTCGGAGACCACGACCTGCGTCTTGCCGTTGGTGAGTGCACGCTGGTTGTGCGCCTCGAAATGCGGAGCGGCACGGATCACGCCGGGCGAGATCTCGGCCACCGTCACGCTCTGCATCGATCGCAGGGCGGCGAGCTCGCCGACCGTCACACCCGTGCCGTAGCCGATCACGAAGCCGGTCTCCGCGCGTTCGGCGAAGACGGCGGGGATCAGCGCCGCGAGCGCCATGGTGGGATAGTCGACGCCGATCGAGCCGTCGGGCTTGCCGTTGGTGACGATCGCAGGGTCGGGTCCCGTCGGCCCGAGCGACTCGCGCACCGCGACGGACGAGTTCGGATCGTCGTCGTAGAACACGACGCGCGTGCGGGCGAGGATCGCGTCGAAGAACGCCCGGGGCCCGGCGCCGTCGTCGGGTCGCGGGGCCCGGAAGCGGAACGCGGCCGATGCGAAGGGCCCCGGCTCCCAGCGCGGCAACGACGTGACCGCCACGAGCGCCGGCGCGAGCATCAGCACCGCGAGCGGGCGCGGCAGCCCGAAGACCTGCACGGTGAGCAACGACGCCGCCACCACGACCGCCGCGAGTGCGACCTGGTAGACCTGATCCAGATCGAGCCAGAAGAAGAGCACGTAGCCGCCGAGCAGCGCACCGAGCAGCGAGCCGACGGTGTTCCAGGAATAGAGCCGCCCAGCCGCGGCGCCGAGGTCACCGACCAGCCGCTTCCGGTGATGGAAGATCAGCGGCAGCGTGGCGCCCGAGAGGCCGATCGGCACCACGAGCACCGCGAGCATGCAGGCGAAGACCGTCGCATAGAAGGGATAGAAGGCGGCGTCGACGTCGCGGAACCAGGAGCGGACGAGATGCGCCCAGAACGGACCTTCGTTGAGACGGGGGTACAGCGACAGCATCAACAGGGCGAGCGTCCATTGCGTCGCCGCGATCAGCCATCCAGGAATCCGCGTCAGCGCGGACACCGCGAAGGAGCCGAGCGCGATGCACAGCACGAACACCGCGACGACCATCGAGAAGGTGAAGTTCGACGAGCCGAGCGAGAGGCCCGCGACGCGGATCAGGACCGTCTGGAACACCATCGCCGCAAAGCCGGCCAGCAGCGCCACGGCCGCGTAGAGGCCGAGCGCGGGGACGGGCGCGTTCGGGTCGTCGGTCGCGGGCTGCATCGCTCCGAGCGGGCGGCGGCGCCAGCCGAACGCGATGAAGATCCCGCCTGCGAACAGGTTCACGACGCCCATGGCGAGCACGACGCGCGTCAGACCGAGCCACGGGATCAGCACGAACGCCGCCGCGAGCGCGCCGACGAACGCGCCCGCGGTGTTGAATGCATACACGTGCGCGTGCAGGCGGGTCGCGTCGGCGAGGCTGCGCGAGAGCGCCTGCGTGAGGATCGGGATCGTGCCGCCCATCAGGATCGCGGGCGGCAGCACCAGCAGAGCCGAAAGCCCGACGTCGAGGGCGAAGCCCGCGCCGCCGGCTTCGTGCGGAATCGCGAGCGCGAGTGCGCGGACCGCCTGGTACAGCCACGGGAAGAGCAGGGCGGAGACGCCGATGCCCGCCTCGATGACGCCGTAGAGGAAGAGCAAGCGCGGCGCCTCGCCACGCGCCTCGGCGCGTTGCACCACGCGCCGCGTGACGCCGCCGAAGAGCGAGTAGCCCACCGAGAGGCCGCCCAGGAAGAGCGCGAGGACTGCCGCCGTGGCCTCGCTGTGCGAGCCGAGCAGCGTGGCCAGGTACTTCTGCCAGGCGACTTCGTACACCAGCCCGCTGAAGCCGGTGAGCATCGTGAGCAGGAGCGCGGTGCCGCGCACCAGACCGTCCAAAGGCGCTCCCTTCGAGGAGTAGGGCGCGCCATTGTGGCACAAGGTGACGCGACGTCGCGGGCAGCGGCGCATCGCGGCTGCGCAGCGCGACCGGTATCTTGCGGAACTCCATGACGTCTCGATCGATCGGGATCCTCTACGAACTGCACGACGCGTATCCGCGGCGCCCCTGCGATCCTCCCGATGCGCACGTCGAGTACGAGCCGGAGGCGACGCTGCTCGCGCTCGAGCGCGCGATCGAGGCGATCGGTCACAGGCCGGTGCGTCTCGGCCGTCCGCACGATCTGCTCGACGCCGCCGGCAAGGGCAGCGTCGCGGTCGACGTGGCGCTGTCGATCGCGGAGGGGTTCGGCACGCGCAACCGCGAGGCGTGGGCTCCCGTGTTGCTGGAGATGCTCGGCATTCCGCAACTCGGCTCCGACGCGCTGACGCTCTCGCTCTCGCTCGACAAGGCGTGGACCCGCGCGGTGGTCGCGGACGCCGGCGTTCCGGTCGCGCCGGGCGCCGTGGCGGCGTCGCTGCGCGCGGCGGAAGCGCTCGATCCGCCCGGCGGCTGGCCCTGCTTCGTGAAGCCGCGCTGGGAGGGAACCGCGAAGGGCATCCATCGCGGTTCGCTCGTCGCGACGCGCGCGGAACTCGTCGCGGCGGTCGCGCGCGTCGTCGAATGCTACCGGCAGCCCGCGCTGGTCGAGCACTTCCTGCCCGGTGCGGAGTACACGGTGACCGTCGTCGGCAACGATCCGGCCGCCGCGCTGCCGGTGCTGCAGCGCGCGCTCGAGCGCGAGTCGCGCATCGGGCTGCACGCCGTCGAGACGCCGGACGCAGCGCTCGCGCACGTGACGCCGGGCGCGCTCGATCCCGCGCTCGAGGCGGAGCTCGCCGCACTCGCGATCCGCGCGTACGACGCGCTCGCGTGTCGCGACTTCGCGCGCGCCGACTTCAAGTGCGACGCCACGGGGCGTCCCGTCTTCCTCGAGATCAATCCGCTGCCGACCTTCGCACCCGACGGCTCCTTCGGCATCCTCGCCGAGCTGGCCGGCACGACCTACGAGGCGCTGGTCGGCGACGTGCTCGCGCGCGGCCTCGTGCGGCTCGGGCTCGCGTGATGGCCGCGGCGCGGCCGGGGATCGCGGCCGCCGAATGGCGTTCGTGGACGTGGCAGATGCAGCATCGCATCCGCAGCGCCGCCGATCTCGGTCACTGGATCGAGCCGGGCGAAGACGAGCGCGCGGCGATCGAGGCGCTCGCGACGCGCTTCCGCTTCGTGATCACGCCGTACTACGCGTCGCTGATGGATCCGCGCGATCCCGCGTGTCCGATCCGTCGGCAGGTCGTCCCGCGACTCGCCGAGCTCGGGGATCCGCTCGGGCTCGCCGATCCGCTCGACGAGGTCGCGCACTCGCCGGTCAAGAACGTGGTGCGCGTGTACCGCGACCGGATCGCCTTCTGCGTCAACAACGAGTGCGCGCTCTACTGCCGCTACTGCCTGCGCAAGCGCATGGTCGGCGAGCCCGAGTGGGCGATGAAGCAACGCGAACTCGAGACGGCGCTCGCGTGGATCCGCGCGAACCCGGAGATCCGCGACGTGCTGCTGACGGGCGGCGATCCGCTGGTCTTCTCGGACGACAAGCTCGCGTGGCTGCTCGGCGAGCTGCGCGCGATTCCGCACGTCGAGCTGATCCGGCTCGGGACGCGATTGCCCGTCACGCTGCCGTTTCGCGTGACGGACGCGCTGTGCGCGCTGCTCGAGCGCCAGCATCCCATCTGGGTGAACACGCATTTCAATCACCCCAGGGAGTTGACGGCCGAGGCGGCGGAGGCCGTGGACAAACTGACGCGCGCGGGCTGCCCGGTCGGCAATCAGTCGGTACTGCTCGCGGGCATCAACGACGACGTCGAGACCATGAGGCGCCTCTGTGAGGGCCTCGTGCGCATGCGCGTGCGCCCCTACTACTGCTACCAGGCGCAGCTCCTCGAGGGCACCGCGCATTTCCGCGTGCCGATCGAGCGGGGCGTCGAGCTCTTCCACGCGCTGCGCGGTCGCACCAGCGGCTTCGCGATCCCGCTCTACGTGCTCGACACGCCGTACGGCAAGGTGCCGCTGACGTACGACTATCTGCGCGGTCGCGAGGGCGACGACGTCCTCGTGGAGAGCTTCGACGGCCGGATCTGGCGCGAGCCGAACCCGCTTTGAGCGATCCCCCTGCGATCGAACCGGGCGTGGCACCGCGTGACGAGGCGCGCGCGAGTGGTATCGCGGCCGCGGCTGCGCTGCTGGCGGCGAGCGTCCTGCTCTCGCGCGTGCTCGGCTTCGCACGCGAGGCGCTGCTCGCGTATCGCGTCGGGGCGACGGGCCATGCCGACGCCTACTACGCCGCCTTCCAGCTCCCCGATCTGCTGAACCACCTGCTGGCGGGTGGAGCGCTGTCGATCGCATTCCTTCCGCTCTACACGAAGGTGCGGACGGAGCAGGGCGAGGACGCCGCCTCCCGTCTCCTGGCGGTCGTGCTCGGCACGCTCGGTGCGATCGCGGCGGCTGCGACGGCGCTGCTCTGGATGGCCGCCGAGCCGGCGATCGCGTTCCAATTCCCGCGCTTCGGTGCGGAGGACCAGGCGCTCGCGACACGGCTCACGCGGATCGTAGTGCCGGCGCAGATCTTCTTCGTCGCCGGCGGCATCGTGCAGGTTCCCTTGTTGGCGCGCGGCCGCTTCATCGCCGCGGCGGTCGCGCCGCTGCTCTACAACGCGGGCATCATCGCGGGCGGCCTGCTGCTCGCGCCACAGCTCGGCGTCGAGGGTTTCTCGTGGGGCGCACTGGCCGGCGCGATCGCCGGTCCCTTCGCGGTGCCGTGGCTCGACGCGCGGCGCCGCGTGCGGGTGCGCGCGCGCTTCGCGCCGCTCGACCCGGCCTTTCGCCGCTACCTCTGGGTGGCCGCGCCGCTGCTCTTCGGCCAGACCCTGCTCACGGTGGACGAGTGGTACGGGCGCTGGTTCGGTGGCCTCGTCGGCGAGGGTGTGATCGCGCAGCTGTCGTACGCGCGAAAGCTGATGCTGGTGCCGGTCGCGGTCGTCGGGCAGGCGGTTGGGGCGGCGGCGCTCCCGACGCTTGCACAGCTGCATGCCGCTGCGAAGCACGCGGAGCTCGATCGTGTGGTGCTCGGTTCGCTGCGCGCGACCGGCGCCTTCGGCGTGCTCGCGGCCGGATTCGCGTTCGCACTGGCGTCGCCGCTCGTGCGCACGGTGTACCGCCACGGCGCGTTCACCGCAGCGGATGCGACGGCGGTCGCCGGGCTGCTGGCGGTCCTCGCACTCGCGAT
>JALOQG010000160.1 GCA_025453505.1 Myxococcota bacterium
GCGGACTCGCGCTGCGCGACGTCGATCCCGATGCGCTCGCCGCGCTGCTCGCCGCGCACGACGCCGCCGTTCGCGCGCGGGACGCAGCGCTGCTCGAGACCGGCGCACGCGCGCACGTCAGCGCGGGCCGGCTCGGCGCACGCCCGGTGATCGTGAAGGAGACTCCGTGGCGCGGCCTCGGCCGCGCGCTGGCCGACACCGTGCGCGGATCGGCCGCCGTGCGGGGTTGGCGGGGCGGCCACGGATTGCGCGCGCGGCGCATCGGCGCAGCCGAGCCGGTCGCCGCGCTGACGCGTCGGCGGCTCGGTCTCCCGATTGCTTCGTGGCTCGTCCTCGAGGATCTGCGCCCGGCGCCGACGGCCGTCGCGGCGCTCGAGCGCGGCGCACCCGACGCCGCCACCGTACTCGACGCCGTCACCACGCTCGCGATCGCGCTGCACCGCGCACGCGTCGATCACGGCGATCTCAAGGGCACGCACGTCTTCCTCACCGACGCCGCGGGCCGCTGCGTGCCGCGCCTGATCGACCTCGAAGGCGTGCGCTTCCGCCACCGCCTGGCGGACGCGCGCCGTGTACACGCGCTCGCCGAACTCAACGCATCGCTCCCCGATGCGCTGCCGGGCGCGCTGCGCCGCCGCGCCTTCGCTCGCTACGCCGCCGCCCTGCCCTTCGCCGGCGGAGCGGGCGCGGCGCTGCGGAGGATCGTTCGCGAGAGCCTCGCGCGCCGCCACCGCTGGAGCGGCGCGGACTGCGACGCAGGCTCGCCGCGCGAAGCCGCTAGGCCTTCGCCTTCTCCACTACGAGCCATTGGAAGTAGCTGGACGAGTGCGGGATCTTGCCGCCGCGGCCCGGCTCGAAGTGCAGCGACGAGACGGCCTCGGCGGTGCCGATGATCTCGCGGAACGCCTCGATCTTGCGGCCCGGATCGTCGGGATTGAGGCCGTGGAAGACGATCTCGACGCGACCCTTGGACGCGATCACGTTCAGCACCAGCGTCGCCAGCGTGAAGATCTTGCCGATTCCCTCGACCGCCTCTACGGAGAAGCGCGGAACCGGAACCGTATCGAGCTGGAAGGTGTATTCGAGTCGCATGGCGCGGCAGCTTCGCCTCGGGGTGCGGGGGTGTCAACCCGAAACAGCCCGCTTCACTCCGCCAGGAAGCAGCGTGCCGCGCGTCCGTCGCGCGGCATCAACGCAGGTGCCTGCTCGCGACAGCGTGCGAACGCCTCCGGACAACGCGTGTGGAAGCGACAGCCGGCGGGCGGATGCGCGGGCGACGGCACTTCGCCGCGCGCGCGTACGGCGACGCCGCGCCGCGCGGGATCCGCGGACGGAACCGCCGCCAGCAGCGCGCGCGTGTAGGGATGGCGCGGATCCGTGAAGACCGCCTCGGTCGGTCCTTCCTCGACGATCTGACCGAGGTACATCACCGCGACCCGATGGGCGAGATTGCGCACGACGCCGAGATCGTGCGTGATGAACAGGTACGCGATGCCGAGCTCTGCCTGGAGGTCGCGCAGCAGGTTCAGGATCTGCGCCTGGATCGACACGTCGAGGGCCGAGACGGACTCGTCGCAGACGAGCAGCCGCGGCTCGACCGCGAGCGCACGCGCGATGCACACGCGTTGCCGTTGTCCGCCGGAGAGCTCGTGCGGGAAGCGCTCGCCGAGCGACGCGTCGAGGCGCACGCGCGCGAGCGCGGCCTCGACGCGCGCGGCGCGCTCGGTCGCGTCGGCCCCGATGCCGAAGGTCTCGAGCCCTTCGGCGACGGCCTCGCGGACGCGAAAGCGCGGATCGAGCGCGGCCATCGGGTCCTGGAACACGATCTGGATCGCTTGGCGCCGCGTACGCAAGGCGGCGGGCGGCAAGTGCAGCAGGTCCTCTCCTTCGAAGAGGACGCGGCCCGCACGCGGCTCGACGAGACGCAGGAGGGAACGGCCCACCGTGGTCTTGCCGCAGCCCGACTCGCCGACCAGCGCGAGCGTGCGGCCGGCCTCGACCACGAGATCGACGCCGTCCACCGCGCGCACCCAGCCCACGGGCCGTTGCAGCAGTCCGCCGCGGATCGGGAACCAGGTGCAGAGGCCTTCGACGGCGAGCAGCGGCGCGCTCACGGCGTAACCAGCGCGTGACACCGCGCGGCGGCGTCCGCCGCGAGCGGCGTCGCTTCGGGTTCGCGCACGCGACACACGTCCATCGCGATCGCGCAGCGCGGCGCGAAACGGCAGCCGGGCGGCCAGGCGTCGGCCGCGGGCACCGCACCGGGAATCTCCGCGAGCCGCTCGCCCGGACGCGCGCGCGACGGCATCGAACGCAGCAGCCCCTGCGTGTACGGATGCCGCGGCGCGCCGAGCACGGATGCGCGCGGACCCTCTTCCACCACGCGCCCGGCGTACATCACCGCGACGCGATCCGCGATCTCGTTGACCACGCCGAGATCGTGCGTGATCAGCAGGATCGCGACGCCGGTGTCGGCGGCGAGCGCGCGCAGCAGCGCGAGGATCTGCGCCTGCACCGTGACGTCGAGCGCGGTCGTCGGCTCGTCCGCGATCAGCAGCTCCGGCCGGCCGGCGAGCGCGATCGAGATCATCACGCGCTGCTTGAGTCCGCCCGAAAGCTGATGCGGATACGCGCGGAGCCGCGCCTCGGGATCCGGAATGCCGACCGCCTCGAAGAGCGCGAGCGCGCGGCGCCGCGCCTCCGCGCCCGACACGCGCTCGTGCAGCGCGATCGCCTCCATCACCTGCGCGCCCACGCGCTGCACCGGGTTCAGGCTGGTCGCCGGCTCCTGGAAGATCATCGCGATGCGCGCGCCGCGGATCCGGCGCAGCGCCGTCGCGGGCAGGCCGCGCAGCTCGGCACCGGCCAGGCGCACGCTGCCGGCCTCGACCCGGCCGGGCTTCGGCACGAGCGAGAGGATCGAGAGCGCCGTCATCGACTTGCCGCAGCCCGACTCGCCGACCAGCGCGAGCGCCTCGCCGCGCGCGACGCGCAGGTCCACGCGATCGACGACGGGAATGCGCGTCTCGGGCGCGCGGCCCGGGAAGGTCGTGACGAGTCCCTCGACCGCGAGCAGGTCGCTCACTGCAGCTCTCGCAGCGTGCGGGGATCGAGCACGTCGCGCACGGCGTCACCGACGCGGTTCACCGCGAGGATCAGCCCGAAGAGCGCCACGGAAGCCGCCCCGAGGTTCCAGCCGATCACGGGATCGCGCGCCAGCTCGTCGCGCGCCTGGTCGATCATCTGCCCCCACGAGCCGTCGATGCCGACGCCGAGCCACGACAGGATCGCCTCCGAGAGCACGAGCTGGGAGAAGGTCAGGACGAAGGTGATCACGACCAGATGCATGAGATTCGGCACGACGTGGCGCCACAGGATGCGCGCGTGCGACGCCCCGAGCGCGCGCGCCGCCTGCACGTAGTCGAGCTCGCGCAGCTTCAGCGTCTCCGCGCGCGAGACGCGACAGAACGAGACCCAGCTCGTCACGGCCAGCGCGATGCACACCTGCACGGCGCCGGTGCCGAGCACCATGACCAGCGCCACGAGCAGCAGCAGCGACGGAATCGAGGCGAGCGTCGAGAGCAGGAAGAAGACCGTGTCGTCGATGCGGCCGCCGAACCAGCCGGCGACCACGCCGAGCAGGATCGCGAGCGGGATCGCGAGCAGGCTCGTGAGCCCGCCGATCAGCAGCGCCACGCGCGCGCCACCGAGCGCGAGGTGCAGCACGTCGCGGCCGAGGATGTCGGTGCCGAGCCAGTGCGCACCGGGATGTGCGAGCGGAGCGCCCCCGTAGAACTCGACGTCCGCGAGCGGCGCGGAGTAGCTGCGCTCCGCGAAGTCCGCCGGGAACCAGCGGTCCACGATGCTGCGCGGCTCCGCGGCGCCCGCCCCGTCGCGCCAGGAGATCGAGTCGAGCACGGCGACCGCGAAGTAGAGCGCCAGCGCGAGCGTGGCGACCGGCCGGCGCCGCCCGATCCCGCCGAGCTGCTCGCGCGTGTGCCGCGAGCGCCGCAGCAGCGCCACGCCGATGACGAGACCCGCGACCGACGCCGCGATCGCGACGTTCACGACGACGTGCGTCTCCACGCCTACTCGAGCCTCACGCGCGGATCGACCCACGTGTAGGCGACGTCGGTCGCCACCTGTACGGCGATGAAGAGCAGCGCGCCGAGGTACACCATCACCCGCAGCGTCGCGAAGTCGTTGTTCTGGATCGCTTCGACCGTGATCGAGCCGAGTCCGGGGATGCCGAAGAAGGATTCGAGCAGCAGCGAGCCGGTGAACAGGAACGGGATCGTCAGCGACACGGCGCTCAGGACGGGGATCATCGCGTTGGGCAGCACGTGCCGCAGCATCACGCGCGCGTCGCCGGCGCCCTTGGCGCGCGCCGTGCGGACGTAGTCGCGACCGGTCTCCTCGAGGAAGACGGTGCGGAAGAAGCGCACGTCGGAGCCGAGCCCCGCAAGCACCCCGACGAAGACCGGCAACGCGAGGAAACGCAGCGCGAGGCCCGGATCCGGATCGAAGCCGGAGATCGGGAACCAGCGCAGCAGCTTCCCGAGCAGGAACTGGCCGCCGAGGATGTAGAGCAGGATCGAAACGCTCATCGCCAGCACGCACACGACGACGCCGAGCCGGTCGATGTAGGTGTCGCGGAAGAACGCGACGCCGAGCGCGAGGGCGAGCGAGAGCGGCAGTCCGATCGCGAAGAGCGGCAGCGTCACGCCGAGCGTCGGCCCGATGCCGCTGCGCAAGCGCGCGGCGATCGGCGCGTCGTCGGCGTCGCTGGCGCCGAAGTCGAAGCGCAGCATGCGCGAGAGATGATCGAAGAGCCGCGTGTCGAGCGGCGCTTCGGGATTCCACACCGCGGGCCGGTCGTAGCCGTGGTTGACGAGCCACTGCGCGATCGCCTCGGGCGGCGCCTTCTCGCCGAGCGCGCGCCGCGCGACGTCCTCCGGCTGTGCGTAGAGGACGAAGAGCCAGAAGAGGAAGAGCAATACGCCGAGGATCGTGACGGCGCCCCACACGAGCCGGCGCAGCAGGTAGGCGATCACTACTGGCGCTCCCGCGCCCAGGTGACGACGGCGGGCGCGACGACGGCGAACGCGATCGCGAGCGCGGCCCAGGCGGGCCAGCGCACCGGCTGGTTCCACGCCACGCGTGCCTCCGCGCGCGGCGCCGGATCGATCGCGTAGTACTTGAAGACCGGCACCGTGAGGCCCGTCGCCTTCACTTGCGAGAGCCAGCCGTGGAGCAGCGCGTAGTCCTCGGGATGGAAGAGCTCGATCCAGGGCCGCTCCGTTTCGAGCAGATCGCGCATCGCGACGATGCCGGCCATCCGCTCGGCGTCGTTCGGCCGGTCGCGCGTCGCGAGAAAGAGCGCGTCGAAGCGCGGATCGCCGAAGTTCGCGGTGTTCGGCCCGCCGCTCTGCGTCTGTCCCATCTCGCTCCAGAGCAGGAAGAGGAAGTTCTCGGGATCGGGATAGTCCGCGATCCAGCCCCACATGAAGAGCTGGTAGGCGCCGCGCCGGATCTTGTCCTGGAACTGGTTGTAGCTGGTCGCGGCGATCTCGACGTCGAGCCCGAGCTTGCGCCACGCCGCGACGAAGAACTCGTAGCGGAGGCGTCCCTGCACCGACGGATCGCCGGTGTCGAAGCTGATGCGCAGCGGTCGTCCGGTCGCGGGATCGACGCCGCCGGGATAGCCGGCCTCCGCGAGCAGCCGGCGCGCGCGCTCGGGATCGACCTGGCGGAACGGATTGCGGTAATCGGGGTCGTAGCCGAAGAGGCCGGGCGGCACCGGCGACTGCGCCGTGACCCCGCGCCCGTTGAGGAACACGCGCTGGAACTCGGGCGCGTCGACGACCAGGCTCATCGCCTGGCGCAGCTTGCGGCCGCGATCGCCGGCGTCGTGGCCGACGACGGGGTCGCGCATGTTGAAGCCGAGGTAGTAGGTGCCGGGCATCACGGTGCGCTCGAGACGCATGCCGCGCGCCTGCATCTCCGGCGAGAGCGTCCCGCCGCGCGCGGCCTGGTCGAAGCTCTCCTTCGGGATCTTCGAGCGGTCGTACCAGCCCTGCACGAACTTCGTGAAGCTCGGGATCGCTTCCTTCTCGAAGCGCATCTCGATGCGGTCGAGGAACGGCAGCGGCTGGCCGACGACGTCCGGCGGCAGCAGCCCGGCCTCCGCGTCGCCCGGTGCGCCCTCGGTCGGATAGATCGCCGCCGGCGCGCGCCACTCCGGATGCTCCGTTCCCCACCAGGTCGGGTTGCGCTCCAGCGCGATGCGACTCCGTTTGGCGTAGTGCGCGATGCGGAAGGGCCCGGTTCCGACGGGATGATCGGCGAAGCGATCGCGCCCCTCCTGGCCGTCGTACGCCGCGATCGCCTCCCACGGCACCGGCGACGTGAACGGCATCGCGAACCAGAACAGGATCTGCGGGTACGCCTCCGTCAGCACGATCTCGAAGCGGTCGGGGTCCTGCACCACGACGCCCTCGACCGGCCCGGCGCGCGCGTACTGTTCGTCGATGCGCAGCGAAGCGAAGCCGGGTTCCGCTTCGCGCAGCTCCGCGAGGCGTTCCCCGAAGGCTGCGAGTCCGGCGATCCTGCCGAAGGTCCCGACGACGGGAGGAGCACGTCGCGCTGCTGCGCACCGGGCGCGCCGAGCGCGAAGCAGGGGTCGGCGGCGTAGCGCATGCCGCGACGTACCTCGAAGCGGTACACGATGCGCCCGTCGCGGCGCGGTTCCGGGACCGGCACCTCCTTCACGAGCGCGGGGATCAACTCGTACGGCCGCTTCAGGTAGTGATATTCGAGCGCGGTCTCGTAGAGGTTCGCGGTCACCTCGTGGTCGTAGACGCTGTACGCGACCTGCGGATCGAGCGTCTTCGGCGCCTCCGCGTACGGCACGTAGAGGACGCGCGCGCCGCCGTCGGCGCCGGGATACGGGTCGTTGCTGCACGCGGCGAGCGCCAGCCCGCCGAGCGCGAGCGCCAGCCGGCGGATCAAGGCACGGGCTCGGGCGGCAGCTCGAAGAGCGCGGCGTCGAGGACCGGATTGAGCTCGACCCGCGACCACACGAAGCGCGCGACGGCGCCGCTCGCCGCATCGCGCAGCTCGACCGCATGGGCAAACCAGCCGTCGCCGGCGGGACGCGGATCCGTGTAGATCGCCTCGAGCAGCGGTGCGCCGTCCGCACCGAGCAACGCCCAGCGCGACAGCCTTCCCTGTGCGTCGAAGTCGAGGGCCTCGCGCTCGAACGCGTCCGGCCGCGCGACGACGGCGCGCACGCCGCCGTCTGCGAGCGCGACGCCTGCGCCGGACGCGCGCGCGTCCGCTGCGACCGGCGCGCCGAGCAGCACGCGCACCGCCTCGGCGGGCGTCAGCGCGATGCCCGCGACGTCCGCGAGCAGCCCGTCGTGAACCGGGCCCGTCTCGACGACGCGATCCGCGCTGCGGGCGAGCCGGTAGCGGGTGCCGTCCGTGACGAGCAGCGCGATCGTCTGGTCGAGGAGCCCGAGTACCTCGACGCGCAGCTGCGCTGGCCGCGCGAGCGCCAGCACCTGCTTCGCGCGCCCCGATCCGCCCGGACCGTCGAGTGCGACACGTGCGACGCCGCGCAGCGACTCGCGTTCGGCTCCGGCGCCGACGAGCGCCGCGACCAGCGCGGCGGGACGCGGATCCGAGGCGGCGAGCGTCGACTCTTGCGGCGCACGCGCGCCGGCGCATCCGACGGCGAGCAGCAGCGCGACACACGAACGTGAGGCCGCGCGGCGCGCAGCGATCACCGCGCGCCGAGCTCCTTGCGCAGCCTCTCGAGCTTCTCGTGGAGCTGCGGCTGCTCGGCCTTGCGGGGCTCGAGCTTCACGGCCTCTTCGTAGTAGCGGAGCGCGCGCTTGCGATCGGAGCGCAGCAGATATGCGTCGCCGAGGTGCTCCGAGATGACCGGGTCGCCGCCCGTCAGCACCGCGGCGCGTTCGAGCGCGGCGATCGCCTTCTCGAGCTGCACGCGGCCCGCGGCGTTCTGACCGGCGCGCAGCAGCTCGCGGGCGCGCGCGAAGTGGACCCAGCCGAGGCTGTCGACGATGTAGCCGTCGTCGGGACGCGCGGCGAGGGCACGGCGGATCTTGGACTCCGCCTCGTCGAGGTTCTCGCCGCGTTCCGCCATCGTGTAGCCGACGTAGTTGAGCGCGCCCGGGTGCTCGGGCTTGCGCGCCAGCACCTGCTCCATGTAGCCGAGCGCCTCGTCCTGCCGGCCCGCCTCGCCGTGCAGGACGCCGAGGTTGTAGAGGATCTCCTCGTCGTCGGGCGACGCGGCGAGCAGGCTCTGGAGGAAGGTCTTGGCGCCTTCGAAGTCGCCCGACTTGGCGCGCAGGCTCGCGACGTAGAGGTCGAGCTGTCGCGACGGCGACCGCTGCTGGACCACCTCGGCCTCGCGCAGCGCGGAGGCGAAGTCGTTGCGGCGCTCGTAGAGCGCGGCGAGCTGCAGGCGCGCGTCCTGGTAGCGCTCGTGGTCGGCCGGCACGCGGCCGAAGGACTCGATCGCGCCGTCGACGTCGCCCGCTTCGCGGCGCACGGTGCCGAGGAAGTAGTGGACTTCGGCCTGCTCCGGACTGCGCGTCAGCACGCTCTCGAAGCGCGCTTCGGCCGCGTCGTAGCGCTTGGCCTCGAGATCGAGATAGCCGAGCCGCAGCACCGAGCGGAGATCGTCGGGGTGCCGCTTCTCGACCCGCTCGAGAACGCGGCGCGCCTCCGCATTCTCGCCGAGGTCGATCAGCGCGTCCGACAGCGCGACCATCGTCGCGTGGTGATCCGGGTGCTCGCGCAGCACCTCGCGATAGATCGCGACTTCGCCGGCGCGGTCGCCGCGTTCGCGCCGGTCGCGCGCGAGGGCGGCATAGACGCCGAGATTGCCCGGGTGGAGGCGGAGCGCCGCGCGCAGCGCGCGCTCGGAATCCTTCGGCCGCTCCATCTTGTCGTAGATGCGCGCGAGCGCGAAGTGCGAGCGCAGATTCGTCGGATCGGCGCGCACCATCCATTGCGCCGTCGCGAGCGCTTCGGGCAGGCGGCCGGCGTCGAAGTAGAGCCCGTAGAGCAGCAGCGCCGCGTCGGCGTCGAGCGGCGTACCGTCGTCCTTGCGCAGCGTGCGCTCGGCGGCGGCCGTGTCCTTGCGGATCCGGTAGAGCGTGCCGAGGAAGAGACGCAGATTGGCGTCGCCGGGCTCGAGCTGGTTGGCGCGCTCCGCGTACGGAAGCGCCTCGTCCACGCGGCCATTGCGCGCGAGCAGCTCGGCGACGGTGCGGAAGAGCAGCGCGGCGCCGGGATCCTTGGCGATCGCGCGCTGGTAGGCGGCGTAGGCCTCGTCGACCCGACCGTCGAACTCGAATTGCCGTCCGACCAGGTAGTCGTACTCGGACGGCGCGTCCGGATCCTCCGGGTTCGACGTCGCCCCGGATCCGAGCGCGGGCCAGTGCGGCCGCGGCAGCTGCGCGCACGCGAGCAGGAGGCCGGCGGCCAGGGCCAGCGGCGCGAGCGCGAGCCCCCGAACCCAGGCCTTCACGAGCCCAGGTAGCCCTTCTCGGCGAGATGGGAGACGAGACGTTCGACGCTCTTCTCGACGGGCTCGCCGCCCGTGTCGATCACCAGCTCGGGCTGGAGCGGCGCCTCGTAGGGCGCCGAGATGCCGGTGAACTCGGGAATCTCGCCGGCGCGGGCCTTCTTGTAGAGACCCTTCACGTCGCGCGATTCGCAGGTCTCGACGCTCGCGGCGACGTGCACTTCGACGAAGCGGCCGGCTTCGTGAAGCGCGCGCACCAGATCGCGGTCCGCGCGATACGGCGAGATGAACGAGGTGAACACGATCACGCCGGCCTCGGTGAAGAGCTTCGAGACCTCGCCGATGCGGCGGATGTTCTCGGTGCGGTCGGCCGGCGAGAAACCGAGGTTCTTGTTCAGGCCGTGGCGGATGTTGTCGCCGTCGAGCACGTAGGCGAGACGCCCGCGCGCGATCAGCGCCTGCTCGGCGGCGACGGCGATCGTGGACTTGCCGGAGCCCGACAGGCCCGTCAGCCACACCGTCACGCCCTTCTGCCCGAGGAGCTTCTCGCGATCCTCGCGGGTGACCTGGCCGGAATGCCAGGTGATGTTCGTCGCGCGCTGCTCGGCCACGGTGGATCCTCTTCCGCTCTCGGGTCCCGGTCTCGGGCAAGGTGTCAGGAGGGTTGCGAAGGGCGCCGCAGAGTAGCGGCGTCGCGCGCGGCGCGCAGCGCGCCGATC
>JALOQG010000161.1 GCA_025453505.1 Myxococcota bacterium
CACGCGCTCGCCGAGGCGGGCGGCTGACGCATCAGGCGAGCAAGACGGCGGTCCGCTGATGCTCGCGATCGGGGACTGCGCGGGAGGCGAGACGAAGATGGGACGGCTCGACGGCAAGGTCGCGATCGTGACCGGCGCGGCGCGCGGCACGGGCGCTTCGATCGCGCGGCTCTTCGCGGAGGAGGGCGCACGCGTCGTCCTCGCGGACGTGCTCGAGGATCTCGGCGCATCGGTCGCGCGTGAGATCGGGGCGTCGGCGCACTTCGCCGCGCTCGACGTCACGTCCGAAGCCGCGTGGCAGCAGGTCGTGGCCGACGTCGTCGCGCGCTTCGGCCGCGTCGACGTGCTCGTCAACAACGCCGCCGTGTTGCACGTCGCGGCGATCGTCGACACGAGCGCGGAGGATTTCCTGCGCGTCGTGCGCGTGAACCAGCTCGGCCCGCTGCTCGGCATCAAGGCCGTGGCGGCGGCGATGCGCGAAGGCGGCGGCGGCTCGATCGTGACCGTCGCGTCGGTGGACGCGTTGCGCGGCCAGAACGGCGTCGGCGCCTACGCTTCCACGAAGTGGGCCGTGCGCGGCCTCACCCGCGTCGCAGCGCTCGAACTCGGGCGCTTCGGCATCCGCGTCAACACGGTCTGCCCCGAAGCGGGCAGCGCGTTCATGATCGCGCCGTATGCGCCGCCCGGGGTCGACATCGCACAGGTGATTCCGCACATGCAGCCGACGCTCGCGTACCAGAAGACGCGCGCGCTCGACGAGCTGATCCGCGACGTCGCGTACGCCGTGCTCTACCTCGCCTCGGACGAGAGCCGCTCGTGCACGGGTTCCGACCTGGTCTGCGAAGGCGGCAACATCGCGGGCCGCATCGTCAAGGGCATGCCGGGCGCGCGCTGATCGGACGAGAACGCCGGGCTGGGAGACCGACCCGAGACGGATCGGGCCGCCACGCCGCCGGTATGGACGATCTTTGTGCCCCGTGGGGCATCCCTTCCTCCTTTGGTAATCGTGGCGCTAGCCTTCGCATGGTCGGCCCTGTTAGGATGCGGTCATCTGAGGAACCGGCAGGCCGCCACCGGGTTCCGTGCGAATGCTGGTAACGCGGACGCTGATCAAAAAAGGCTGGAGAACGAGACATGAAGCGAACTCTTCTCGGACTGATGGCGCTCGCTGCCGTGACCCTGGTCGCGAACGTGGCTTCGGCCGCGCCGATGTTGCAACTCGACATCGCGGGCGGGACCTACGACGAAGCCACCCAGACGATCGTCACCAGCGACAGCGAGTTCACCGTCTACGCGTATGCGAACACGGGCAACAGCCCGCTCCGCTACGCGAGCCTGCTCACCCAGACCTACTACCTTTCGATCGCGCTGACGCCGGCCACGGGTCCCGCGCACGCGGCCATCGGATCGTTCGAAGTGAACGGCACCGTCTACGACGCGACCGCCGACATGACCTACGGCGTGCCGCCGATCGAAGCGGACGGCACGGCGGCGCACGATGGTGGCGATCTCGGCCAGCACGGCGTCTTCGAAACGTTCTTCGTCGAGATTCCGTTCCAGATGAGCCTGTCCCGGATGTCGGGCGAGTACAACACCGCCGAGGATCCGGGCTCGGGTCCGATCTCGGGCTGGGACATGTACTACACGGCGTTCGTGATCGACCGCGCCGGTCTTCCGGCCGGCTATGAACTCCACTTCGACCTCTACACGGTCGAGGCGAGAACGAGCGGCGGCGGCAACCCCTTGACCCGCCCGCGGAACACGACCGACCGCGACATCGCGCGCTTCGCGCCGTTCTCGCACGACGCCGGCACGATCACGCGCACGGGCCCGCCGGTGCCGGAGCCGAGCGCGGCGCTGATCTTCGCCGCGGGTCTCCTGGTCGCGCGCTACTCGCGACGGTCGTAACGACCGGGCTTCAGCCCAGCTTCGAGATCACGGCCTCGCCGAAGCGGAGCATCGCCTCCCGCTTCTGCGAGGCCGTCGACGTCGGGCCGATCACGTAGGTGAACGGCCAGGCGGTCGTCGCGGTCATGCCGGCGTCCGCCAGACGCGCGTAGTCGTCGGCGCCGGGCGGCGTCACGAGCGGCACGATCGTCTCGAACGGCGCCGCCGCACGCCCTGCAGCGCTGCGCAGCTCGCGCAGCCGGCCGAGCAGCGCCATCGCCTGCTCGGGCGTCTGCCCGGTGCCGATCCAGCCGTCGCCGAGGCGCGCGGCACGGCGCAGAGCCGGCTCGGTGATGCCCCCGATGTAGATCGGCACCTGGGCCGCCGGGGCCGGGCTCATCTGGAACGAGCCGAGGTCGAAGATCGCACCGCGGTGCTCGACCATGCGGCCGGTCCACGCCTTGCGCATCACGTCGATCATCTCGTCGTAGCGGCGTCCGCGCGTCGCGAAGTCCACGCCGAGCGCTTCGTACTCTTCGCGGATCCAGCCGGCGCCGGTGCCGAGCAGCACGCGCCCCCGCGAGAGCAACGCCGCGGTGCCCACGCTCTTGGCGACCTCGAGCGGATGCCGCAGCGGGAGGATGTAGACCATCGTGCCGAAGCGCAGCCGCGTCGTGACCGCGGCCATCGCAGCGATCGTCACGATCACGTCCGGGAACGGCGTCGTGCCGTCGAACATCGGTTTGCCGTCTTCGGAGTAGGGGTACTTCGTCCGCAGCTCGCCCGGGAAGAAGAGATGGTCCGAGAGCAGCACGCCCTCGAAGCCGGCCTCTTCGGCCGCGCGGGCGACGTCGAGGAGCTGATCGGGTTCCGAGAACGAGACGACCTGCCAGAACTTCACGCACGACCTCCGCGAACGTTGCGCCGATCATATCGCGCGGATCGCGCGCGGGCGCTCGCGGCGGACACACTTCGTCACTTCATCCTCCGGCCGCCCGCGTTGCGTTCGCCTCCGCTTCGAGCGCCGCCCGCACGGCGGGACGCGCGTGCATCCTCTGCAGGTACGACGCGAGCGAGGGATGTCCGTCGACGTCCACCCCGACCTTCTGCGCGAGCGTGAGTGCCCACGTCAGGTACGAGTCCGCGATCGTGTAGCGGTCCGAGACGGCGAACGAACGGCCCTCGAGCTGCGATGCGACGTGGGCGAGCTTCTTGTCGAGCTGTTCGCGCGCCCACGCCCTGGCTTCGACCGGCGCGTCCGGTGCGAACATCGGGAAGAAGCAGGCCTTGTGGATCTCGGTGCCGACGTAGTTCAGCGACTCGAGCACGCGATAGCGCTCGGGCGTGCCGACGGCCGGCAGCAGACCCGAGGCGGGTGCCGCATCTGCGAGATACTGGAGAACCGCAGGGTTCTCGGTGAGGATCGAGCCGTCGTCGAGGCGCAGCGCGGGAACCTGCCCCTTCGGCGAGACGGCGAGAAAGTCCGCGCCGGACGCGGTGCGCTTCGTCGAGAGCGTGACGGCCGTCAGCTCGAGCGGGATGCCGGCCTCGTGCGCGGTGATGTGGCTCGCGAGCGAACACGCGAAAGGCGACGCGATGGACATCAACCGTCCGAGCCTCTACGGCGCCTTCGGAGACAAGGAGCATCTCTACGCAGCGAGCGTCGATCGCTACGTCGCGACGATCGGACAGTCCTACTTCGCGCCGCTCGCGCAGGGCACCCCGCTTGCCGCGGGGCTCATGGGGTTCTTCGACGCCGTGATCGATGTCGTCACCGGCCGTCATGGTCCGCTCGGATGCGTGGTTGCGTGCACGCTTCCGGCCGAAGCCGGTACCTCGGCGGCCGCGCGCGACCAGCTCGCGCGCGTGCTCGCGCAACTCGACGACGCTCTACGCGCACGCCTTCGCGCGGCGCAGGCGGCCGGCGAGATCGCGAGGGGTCGCGACGTGCGCGCGCTCGCCGAGGTCGCCACGAGCGGCATGCTCTCGATCTCGATCCGCGCACGCGCGGGAGCGAGTCGTCGCGAGCTGCGCAGGCTCGCGCGCTCGTTCGTGGAGCTCATCACGACCCCGTCCGCCTGAGCAAGTGCGCTGCTACCGTGCTCGGCCATGCAGGTCGGTCTCAATCTGCCCGTGATGGTGCCGGGGCTCGATCGCGCGCGGATCCTCGAGTGGTCGCGCCGCATCGACCGCGGTCCGTTCTCGAGTCTCGCCGCCGGCGAGCGGATCACGTTCCCGAATCCCGAGATCCTGGTGACGCTGTCCGCGGCGGCCGCGGTGACCGAGCGCGTGAAGATCGCGCTCACGGTGATGGTGCTGCCGCTCCATGCGACGGCGCTCGTCGCCAAGCAGATCGCAACGCTCGACGTGGTGTCGGGCGGTCGCGTGGTGCTCGGCGTCGGCGCGGGCGCGCGCCGCGAGGACTACGCGGCGGCGGAGGCGGAATACGAGATCGCAAAGCTCGCGCGGCTCGAGGAGCAGGTGGGACTGCTGCGCCGCATGTGGGCGGGTGAGAGTCTCGTGCCCGGCGCCGGGCGGCCGGTCGAGCCGTTTCCGGTGCAGCCCGGCGGTCCGCCGATCCTCGCGGGCTCGCTCTCCGAGAAGTCGATCCGGCGCGCGGCGCGCTGGGCCGACGGCCTCGCGGGCTTCAGCTTCGGCCCGTCGCTCGCGGAGATCGGCGCCGCGTTCGATCACGCGCGCAAGGCGTGGCGCGAGCTCGGCCGCCCCGCACCGCGTCTCGTCACGAGCTTCTGGTACGCGCTCGGGCCGGACGCCCGCGCGCAGCTCGACGCGTACCTGCGCCGCTATCTGAACTTCATGGGCGAACGGGTCGCGGAGAACCTGCTGCCGCTCGTCACCACGACTTCGGCGCACACACTGCGCGACACGCTGCGCGCGCTGCGCGATCTCGGCACCGACGAGGTGATCCTGGTGCCGACGACGCGCGAGCCGGAAGAAGTGGATCGCGTCGCGGAGATCGTCGCGGGGCTCTGAACGCGCGCCGCGCCCTACGTCTCGTCGTGTTGGTCCTGGCAGCGGGCCTCGATCTTCGGGCTCGGTCGCGGCTCCAGTCGCTCGCGCACGAAGCGGCCCACTGCGCGGTACACGCGTCCGCTCGCCTCGGCCCAGGGCATGAGGATCGGGAAGACGTGGAACATGGCGGGCTCCTCGATCGCCGTCACGTCCACGCCCGCATCTCCGAGCCGTTCCACGAAGCGCTGGATCGGATCGCGGAACATCTCCTCGCCGCCGAAGGCGACCAGCGCGGGCGGGAAGCCGCGCAGATCGCCGTCGACCGCGGACACGCGCGCGTCGTGCGGGTCGAGTCCGCCGAGGTAGGGACGCACCGGAATGTTCCACGGCAGGATGTCGCGATCGGCGTTGTCCGTGATCGAGGCCTCGTCGAGCGTGAGGCTGAGCTCGGGCGAGAATAGGATCAGCCCCGCCGGCCGCGGCAGCCCGCGACGACGCGCCTCGACGGTCAGCGAGGTCGCCAGGTTTCCGCCGCCGGAGTCGCCGGACACGAAGAGCCGTTCGGCGGGCACGCCCGACGCCAGGATCGCTTCGTACACGGCGATCGCGTCGAGCAGGCTCGCGGGATACGGGAACTCCGGCGCGAGGCGATAGTCGGGCACGACGACCCGGCACGCGGTTTCGTGCGCGATCCATCCGGTGAACGTCGCGTACATGCTCGGCGAGGTGCCGATGAAGCCACCGCCGTGCAGGTAGAGGACGGCCGCATCGGCCCGCGCATCCTTCGGGCGATATTCGATCCCGGGCACGCCATCGAACTCGACGTCCGCGACCGAGACGCCGAGTCCTCCCAGGAACGGCGGAAGCGCCACCCGGCAGATGTCGTCGATCAGGATCTCGACGGAACGGAACTCGGGAATCGGCAACGACGTGGCGTAGCCGATGAACGCGCGCAGCACCGTGCGCGTGACGGACATGCCGACGTTGTGGAGGCGGCCGGCGGGGCCTCTCCAGGGTCTGCGAAACGGCACCGAAGCCAGGGCGGTCGCGAGATGCGCCGCGAGCCCCGCGACGGCGAGCGCCGCGACGGGTCGGGAGGCCGTCTTCACTTCGGGTCGCCTGCCCATGACCATCGGCGTCGCTCCGGCGGCGAAGAGGCAAAGCCTAACCGGGGCGCGGGGCGCGCCCCAGATCCGCCGCCGCGAGCCGTGGACGCGCGACGGGTCCCGTCGTGTAAAAGTTCGGTTCGAATCGCCTTTCGCCACACGGGCCCGCCGCGGATGCGGTTAGGCTGCGCGCGTGAAGAACGAACGCCTGCTCTCGCTCGGCGAAGAGATCGCGAACAGCGTGACCCACGGCGCCGGCCTGGTCGCCTTCGCGATCGGGCTGCCGATCCTGGTCGCGTCCGCCGCCGAGCGCGGCGACGTGCTGCAGGTGATCGGGTGCACCGTGTTCGCGGTGTGTCTGGTGCTTCTCTACGCCACGTCGACGATCTACCACGCGCTTCCGCCGTCGCGCGCGAAGCGCCTCTTCCGCACGCTCGATCACATCGCGATCTATCTCGTGATCGCCGGCTCCTACACGCCGTTCCTGCTCGGCGTGCTGCGCGGGCCGTTCGGCTGGACGCTCCTCGCCGTCGTGTGGGGACTCGCCGTGCTCGGCATCTTGCACAAGCTGCTGCTCGGGATGCGATTCCCGCGCGCGTCGACGGCGTTCTATCTGGGGATGGGCTGGCTCGCGGTGGTCGCGATCGGGCCGATCACCAAC
>JALOQG010000162.1 GCA_025453505.1 Myxococcota bacterium
TAGGAGGTTGACCCGGGATGAGAGGCGGAGCTTCGGGCGTCGCGGCGCGACGCCAACAAGGCGCGCGACTGAGCCGTAGCGGGAGCTACGGCGCAAGGAGCGCAACGCCGTTGGCGGCGATGCCGCGGCGGCCGGGCGACCCGATCCATCTCGGGTCGGCCTCCTAGTGCGTTGCCCCTTCTGCGGAGACGAGAACAATCGCGTCATCGACTCGCGGCTCGGCCGCGACGAGACCGAGATCCGGCGCCGGCGCGAGTGCCAGGAGTGCCAGCGGCGCTTCACGACGCGCGAGCGCGTCGAGGACGTGCTGCCGCGCATCGTCAAGCGCGACGAGCGGCGCGAGGACTTCGACCGCCGCAAGTTGCTCGCGAGCCTCGAGAAGGCGTGCGCCAAGCGGCCCGTCTCGGTGGACGCGCTCGAGCGGCTCGCCGATCGCATCGAGAAGCGCGCGCAGGAGAGCGGCGACCCGGAAGTCTTGAGCGATCGCCTCGGCGAATGGGTGCTCGACGAGCTCGTGCGCATCGACACGCTCGCCGCCGCGCGATTCGCCTCCGTATTCCGCGACTTCCAGAATGCCGACGACTACGCGGCGTTCTTCGAGGACGCCGCCGCGCGGCGCGCTGCTGCACGCGAAGAGCTGCCGTCCGTACGCGCGCCCGAGCCGCCGCGCCGACCGCCGGCTTGAGCCGCGCCGCGATCGAGCCCGAAGCCGCGATGCGCGCGGCTCTCGCGCAGGCGCGTCGCGCGTCGGGGCGCGTGTGGCCGAATCCGGCCGTCGGCGCGGTCGTCGTGCGCGGCGCGCGTGTGCTGGGGGCGGGCTTCACGCAGCCCCCCGGCGGTCCGCACGCCGAAGTCGTCGCGATCCGCCGCGCGACGCAGCGCCACGGAGCCGCCGCACTGCGCGGCGCGACGCTCGCGGTGACGCTCGAGCCGTGCTGTCACCACGGCCGCACGCCGCCGTGCACGGACGCGGTGCGCGCGTCGGGCATTGCCCGCGTGTGGGTGGGCGTTCGCGATCCGCATCCGCGCGTCGCGGGCCGCGGACTCGCGATCCTGCGGCGCGCAGGGCTCGCGGTCGAGACGGGAGTGCTCGCCGACGCGTGCGCGCGGCAGAACCGGGGCTTCGCCTCGATGGTCGAGCGCGGACGCCCGTTCGTGACGATGAAGCTGGCCGCGACGCTCGACGGCCGCATCGCCACCGCGCGCGGCGAATCGCGTTGGATCACGGGCCCGGCCGCGCGCGCCCACGTGCATCGGCTGCGCGCCGCCAGCGACGCGATCCTGATCGGCGCCGGCACGGCGCTGGCCGACGACCCCGTCCTCACCGCACGCCGTGGTGCACGCGTCGCGCATCGTCCCGTGCGCATCCTGCTCGACACGCAGCTGCGCGTGCCGGCGCGAGCGCGGCTCTATCGCGGCGACGCCGAGCGGACCTGGGTGTTCTGCTCCGATGCCGCTCCCCGCGTGCGGCAGCGCGCGATCGCCGCGACGGGCGCGCGCCTGCTGCCGATTCGTCTGCGAAGCGGCAAGATCCCGCTCGCCGCGGCGCTGGATCGGCTCGGACGCGAGGGTCTGGGCTCGCTCCTCGTCGAGGGCGGTGGGACGCTGGCGGCCGGATTCGTACGCGAGGGACTGGTGGACGAGCTGCTCTGGTTCGCGGCGCCGCGCTTGCTCGGCGCAGACGGCTTGCCGGCGCTCGCGGCGCTCGGCGTCGGGCGGCTCGCGAACGCTCCTGCGCTCGCGATCGAGCGCGTGCGGCGCGTCGGCGCCGACTGGCTCTTCGAAGCGCGCCTCGCGAGGCACCGATGAAGCCCTTTGCGATCCGGCGCGACGCCACGGACTTGCGCATCGCGGTCGTCGTGGCGCGCTTCAACCACCTGATCACGGTGCGCATGCTCGAGGGCTGCGTCGAGCTGCTGGTCGAGCGCGGCGCCGCACGCGACGCGATCGACGTCGCATGGGTGCCGGGTGCGTTCGAGATTCCCCAGGCCGCGCGCAGCCTCGCCGTGACCGGACGCTACGATGCGATCGTGACCCTCGGCGTCGTGATCCGCGGCGGAACTCCGCACTTCGACTACGTGTGTCGCGCCGTCACCGACGGCGTGCGCGAGATCGTGCGCGATACGAACGTGCCGGTCGCTTTCGGCGTGCTCACCACCGACGACACCGCGCAGGCGCTCGCGCGCGCCGGCGGCGAACACGGCAACAAGGGCGCCGAGGCGGCGCTCGCGGCGGTCGAGATGGCGCACCTGGTGCGAGCCGTCGTCGAGCCGCCCCGATGACGCGCAGCGAGGCGCCGCGCGCGCAATCGCGGCAGGCCGCGTTGCAGGTTCTCTACGCGGTGGACGTCGCGCGCTCCGGCGACGATGCGCTCTCGCCGGCGGCCGTCGACGCCGCCCTCACCGAAGTCGCGCTGCACTTCGAGCTTCCCGAAGGCGCGCGCGAGTACGCGCGCGATCTCGCGCTCGGCGTCGCGCACGAACGCGAGGCGATCGACCGCCTGATCCGGGCGCACGCCACCAACTGGCGCATCGAGCGCATGGCCGCGGTCGACCGCAACGTGCTGCGTCTCGCCGTCTACGAGATGGGCTGGGCGGGCCTGCCGGCGACCGTCGCGATCGACGAAGCCGTCGAGCTGGCGCGCCGCTTCGGCTCCGACCCTTCGCCGTCCTTCGTCAACGGTGTTCTCGACGCGGTCGCGCACACGCTCGGCGCAGCGGCGGCGGACGCGTCGTGAGGTCGACGCTCGCGCTCGAGGTCGGCGACGCCGAATCGCTGGCGCGCGTCGGTGCCGAGGTCGCGGTCGCGGGTTTCTTCCGCGATCAGCGCCCGTTGCGCGGTGGCGCGGGCGTGGCCGACTGGCGCCTGTGCGGATTCGTGTCGCGACTGCTGCTCGCGGCGCGCGCGCAGGGCGAGCCGGGCGAGGCGGTGCTCGCCACCACGCACGGCAGGCTGCGCGCGGCGCGACTGCTCCTGATCGGACTCGGCCCGCGCGCCCGCTTCGGCGCCGAAGCACACGCGGGCGCGGTCGAGCAGGCGGTGCGCCGGTTGCTCGATCTCGGCGTCGCGACGGCCGTCTTCGATCTGCCCGCGCCGCTTCCGCAAGAAGCGATCGAGGACTCCGCGCGCGGCATCGTCGAGGGCGCCTGCGCGGTGCTCGACCAGCGTCCCGCGCGCTTCCTGCTGCGCGTCGTCGCGCAGGCCGGCGGAGCCGGCCGCATGCGCGCGGCGCTCGAGCATGCGGCGGTTTCGCATCCCCGCGGCGCCACCTCGTTGCGCATCGTTCGCCCTCCAGCGGCCGGCCCCGCACCCGGCGCCGGCGTTCCTCGCCTTCCCGCCAACTGAAGCGCTTCCGCGGCGGGCTTTCCTTCAAGTTGCCGGCCCGCGCTCCCGATCAAGGGCGGGACGAACTCCGCACCCGCGTGCGGAGTGGCGTCAGCGTTTGCCCCGGGCCTGGAGGGAGTCGCGCCGGATGAGCCTGGTGGGAAGTCTCGAGGACCTCGGACTCGGCGAGATCTTGCAGATCGTCAGCCTGTCCGGGAAGTCGGGCGTCTTGTGGATCCGCTCTCGGCAGGGCGAGGGCCGCATCGTATTCGATCGCGGCTCGATCCGCGGTGCGTTCGTCGAAGGCGGACCGCGCGATCTGCGCGGCATGCTCGCGGCCACAGGTGCGCTTCCCGACTCCGAGGTCGAGGCGTTCGCCGCCGAAGCCGACGCAGAAGGCGTCGCACTCCAGGACGTGCTCGTCGCGCGCACCGCGCTCGACGCCGCGCGCCTCGACGAACTGCGCGAGCGACACGTCGAGACGACGGTGCTGCGCATGTTCGGCTGGCTCTTCGGCGAGTTCAGCTTCGAGATCCGCGACGAGCCGGGCGACGTGAAGGGCGCGGACCTGCTGCTGCGCGCGGGCATCAACGCGCAGTTCCTCGCGCTCGAAGGCACGCGCCTGCGCGACGAGAACGCGAACGACGCCGACCAGGAGACGGACGCGGACGACGAGCCGACCTTCGCGGGCGAGGACGCCGCGAACGAGACCGCCGACGCGGATCTCGATCTCGTGCCCGAGCTCGAGATCACGGTGCTCGAGATGCTCGACGACGCGCTGCCCGACGCGACCCTCGCGCTTCCGATCGACGAGCCGTCGGCCGCGGAGATCGTCGACGAAGATCCGACGCTGACCGGAGAGGCGCTCGCCGCCGAGCCCGAGGCGGAAGTGGAGGCGTCGGCGATCGTCGACGCGGAGCCTGCGCGCGCGATCCCGGCGGCGCCGCCCGTGTCCGCGACGCCTGCCGCGCCGGCCCTGGCCGCCACGCCTGCTCCGGCCTTCCGCGCCGTCGTGGTGATCGACCGCGACTGGCTCGTGCTCGAATGGGCCAAGCAGGCGCTCGCGCCTCTCGGTCTGCGCACGCACATCTTCCCGCGCGCCGAGCTCGGCATCGAGCGCATCCGCCAGTACTTCGCGCGCGGCGAGATGCCGCTCGTCGTGCTCAGCACCGACACACCGGCGGATCCCGTGAGCGGAGCGCGCGACTGGGCCGAGATCGCCGCGCGGCTGCGCGCGCAGGTGCCGGGCATCTCGTTCGTGGTCCTCGCTGCGGCCGGCGCCGCCGTGGTGCCCGCCAACGAGCGTTCGATCCCCGACGCGGTGGCGGCGCGCCCGCCGAAGAGCGTCATCGCGGACGAACGCGCGCGCGAGAAGCGCGAACGCTTCTCGCAAGAGCTGCGCACCGCGGTCGAGCAGGCGCAGCGGCGCCCGAACGGATCGCGTCTCGGCGGTGCGCCGCGCGAGAACGCCGATCCGATGCGTGCGCTGCGCGAGTGGAGCGCGCGATTGCGCGAGTCGTCGCCGCCCAGCGAAGTGCTGCGCCTCGTGCTCGAGTTCTCCGGCCGCCACTTCGACCGCTCCGTCATGTTCCTGGTGCGCGACGGCGAGGCGCAGGCGATGGCGCAGATCGGTCTCGCCACGACGGGCGGTCCCGACGACGTCGGCCTGCGCTCTTTGTGCGTCTCCGTCGAAGGTCCCGAGGCGTTCCGCAAGGTGATCGAAAGCGGCGCTCCGACGCGCGCGACGCCAACGGAAGCGGCGGACCGCGCGCTCGTCGCGCGGCTGGGAACGCGCGAGCCGGCCGAACTCTACGTCGCGCCGATCGAATCCGGCGAGCAGGTCGTCGCGTTGCTCTACGCAGACAACGCCGCGACGGGACGCGCGCTCGGCGACACGAGCGCGCTCGAAGTGATCGCCCACGAGGCCGGGCTCGCGCTCGACCGCGCGGTGCTCGAGCGAGCGCTCGAACAGGCCGAAGGCGAACGCCGCTCCGGCTCCGATGCGGGGGAGGCGAGCTGATGCGCGTGACGCCGTCGCCGCGCGCCGCGGGGCCCCGCCGCCTCAAGGGGGCTCCCCACCCGGCCGATAGCGCCACGGCGGAGGCGCGCCGGCAAGGGCGTCCCGAAGGAGCGGCCGCGTGCACCACATCTTGATCGTCGAGGACTCACTACGACCTGATCGTCACCGACATCAACATGCCCGACATCAACGGGCTCGAGCTGATCTCGTTCGTCAAGCGCAACGCGGCCTACCGCTCGATCCCGCTGCTGATCATCTCGACCGAGGGATCCGAGCGCGACCGCGAGAAGGGTCTCGGGCTCGGCGCGGATGCCTACCTCGTGAAGCCCTTCGATCCCGAAGCGCTGCGCCGCACGGCCCGCGAGCTGCTCGAGAAGGCGCGCGGGGTCTAGGCGGTCACCATGGCGGCGCGGCGCACCCGCAAGCAGGCGCGCAGCCGAGCCGCCCGCGAATTCGTGTCGGAGGTCGAGGAGATCCTCGACCGGATGCGCGCCGATCTGGCGGATCTCGGCGATGCGCGCGCCGGCGGCCATCTCGATCCGGACCTCGCCAACCGGCTCTTCCGCTCGGCCCACTCGCTGAAGGGCGTGGCGGGCATGTTCGGCTTCGAGGGCATGAGCGAACTCGCACATCACCTCGAGGACGTCCTCGACGGCTTGCGCATGGGCCGGCTCGCGCCCGACGCGCCGGCGCTCGATCTGCTCGACGAAGTCGTCGAACTCGTCGCCGGGCTGATCGAGCGCGAGGGCGATCCCGCCGGTGCGCAGGCGGACGTGCAGACGATGATCGGGCGCATCCACGCGGCGCTCGATGCTCCTCCGGAGCCCTCCGCCGCCGACGCGGAGCTCGAGGGTCTCGACGCGTCGCTGCTGCGCGCGCTCACCGAGTACGAAGAGCACCGGCTGCGCGAATCGCTGCGGCGCGGACTCGCGATCCACCTGGTCGAGGCGAGCTTCGAGATCCTCTCGTTCGAAGAGGGACTCTCCGAGCTGACGCGCGCCGTGCGCGAGGTCGGCGAAGTGATCTCGACGCTGCCCGCGCCGGGCGACGCGCCGGATTCGCAGATCCGCTTCTCGCTGCTGGTCGGTGCGTCGGTGCGCGCCGAAGAACTGCGCAGCCGCATCGACGTGCCCGGCGCGACGGTGCACGAGCTGCGGCCGGCCGGCGCGGCTGCCGCGGCGCCCGCAACACCCGCGAGCGTCGCCACGGGTGAGGACGCCGCCGTCACGGACCCGCTCGCCGAGGCATCGCGCGGGGAGGGGGGCGAACTCGAGTCGCTGAAGTCGATCAGCGAGACCGTCCGCGTCGACATCCGCAAGCTCGACGAGCTGATGAACCTGGTCGGCGAACTCGTGATTCAGCGCGGCGCGCTCGGCGCGATCGCGGATCGCCTGATCCACGATCCCGCGACCGCGAAGATCGGCCGCGAGCTCGGCAAGATCCACAAGAACTTCGAGCGCCGGCTCGCGGACCTGCAGGCGGGCGTGCTGGAAGTGCGCATGGTGCCGCTGCGCCAGGTCTTCGAGAAGCTCTCGCGCGTGGTGCGGCGCCTGCGCCGCGACATCGGCAAGGACGTGCGGCTCGAAGTGCGCGGCGGCGACACCGAACTCGACAAGCTGATCGTCGAACAGCTCGCCGATCCGTTGATGCACGTCGTGCGCAACGCGTTCGATCATGCCATCGAGACGCCCGCCGAGCGCAGTGCGGCCGGCAAGCCGCCCGAGGGCGTGATCCGGCTCGACGCCCTGCAGCGTGGCAACCACGTGGTGATCCAGGTCTGCGACGATGGCCGCGGCATCGATCCGGCCGCCGTGTTGCGCCGGGCCGCGGCGCTCGGCCTCGTGGAGGCCGACGACTCCTCGCTCACGCGCAAGCAGATCCTCGACCTGATCTTCGCGCCGGGTCTCTCGACCGCGGACGAAGTCACCGAGACGAGCGGCCGCGGCGTCGGCATGGACGTGGTGCGCGAGAACGTCAACGCGCTCGGCGGCATCGTGCACGTGGACTCGGAGCTCGGCCGTGGCACCACGGTGTCGTTCACGCTGCCGATCACGCTCGCGATCATCCAGGCGGTGCTGGTCGGCGTCGGCGACCAGCGCTTCGCGATCCCGCTCGGCGCCGTGCTCGAGACGCTGCTCGTCGATCCCGCGACGATCCAGCGCAGCGAGGGCCGCGAGTTCCTGAACCTGCGCGGCGAGCCGCTCGCGCTGCGGCGTCTGCACGCCGAGTTCGAGCTGCCGCCTCCGCCGCTCGGCGCGCGCCAGGCGGTGGTCGTCGTGGGACTCGGCGACGCGCGGCTCGGCGTGCTCGTCGATCGCCTCGAAGGTCAGCAGGACGCCGTCATCAAGCCCATCCAGGGTCCCATTCGCAGCGTGCGCGGCATCGCCGGAGCCACCGAGCTCGGCAGCCAGGGCACCGTGCTCGTCATCGACGTCGCCGCGCTCGTCGAGGACGCGGCCAAACGCCGGGAGGCCGCGTGAGTACGGCCGTCCTCGACCCGCGCGAGAACTTCGAGACGCTGGCGCGCACGGCCGGGCTGCGCGGCGACGCGCACGAGGAAGCGGCCGCCGAGCGCGAGCTGCTCGTCCTGTGGCTCGGCGACGATCCCTACGCGATCCCGGTCGAGCGCGTGCGCGAGATCGTGCGGTTGCGTCCGATCACGCCGATTCCGCGCGTACCCGAGGCCGTGCGCGGCGTGCTCTCGCTGCGCGGCGAGATCGTGCAGGTGATCGATCTGCGCCGGCGGCTCGGACTCGCGGAACCCGAACGCAGGCAGGGCGGTGAGAGCGAGCGGCGCTCCGAGCGGCGTCGCGTCGTGGTGTTGAACGGCGAAGACGGGCAGATGACCGGCTTGCTCGTCGATCGCGTGAGCGAAGTCCTGCGCTTGCGCGACGACGCGCTGCGTCCGCCCACGGCGCGCGAGGCTTCGACCGTGCACGCACTGGCGCCGCACGGCGAACACTTCGTGTCGGTCTTCGACGTCGACCGGGTGCTCGACCTCGACGGGGACGCGTGAGCCGGTGGAACCGAACCTGCGCGCCTCCCACGACGAACTCCGCGGCGATTCGCAGATCGAGCTCGCGTGTCTCGACGTGCGCGGGCAGAGCTTCGGCATCGACGTGCAGCAGGTGCGTGAGATCGTGCGCGCGCAGGCGCTGGTGCCGCTGCCCCGGGCGCCGCGTCTCGTGGAGGGCGTGATCGATCTGCGCGGGGCGATCGTGCCGGTCGTGGATCTCGGACGCGCCCTCGGCGGTGCGCCGATCGAGGACATCGCGAGTGCGCGCATCGCGATCGTCGAGGTGGAGGGACTCGTGTTCGGCCTGCGCGCGGGCGCCGCTTCGGACGTGCTCGCGGTGGCGGCGTCCGACGTGCAGTCGCCGCCCGCGCTGGTCGCCCAGGCCGGCTACGAAGCGGTGCGCGCCGTCGTGCGCCGACGCGGCGCGCCGCCCGTCCTCGTCCTCGCACTCGAACACGTACTCGAAAGCGTCTACCGATCGGGCATCGAGGAGCGGGCGCGGGAGGCCCCCGACGAGGCCTAGCGTCTGGAGATCCCCCCAGCGTCTGGCGTCGCGGGCAGGACGTTGGAGGCAGCGAAACATCCGCGCCGGGCCTCAGCCCCGGCGTGGAGCGACCGATACGAGCAAAGGGCCGGCATGCCTCGCGCACCGGCAAACGGGAGGGGTGCTTCGTGCCTCGCGGAAACGAATCGCTCCCGAGATCGCGGCAGAGGAGTCGGCAATGATTGCGGCGTGCCCCAAGTGCCAGACCCGGTATCGGGTCGAGCCCGAGCGGATCGGTCCCGACGGCGCGCGGCTGCGCTGCACCCAGTGCAGCTCCGTCTTCCGCGTCCGGAAACCCGAAGCGCCTGGCGTCGCAGCACCCGTTGCGCCGACTCCGAGGCAGGAGCCTGCGCTCGAAGCTCCCGTCCACCGAGTCGTCACGTCCGGAGCGGAAGCCCATGCAAGCGAAATCGCGTCCAGCGATTTCGCGCGCAGCGAGCCGAAGGCGAGCGAAGCCCATGAGGCCGTCGCTGGCGACGGCAACCAGGCTGGATCGGCCGAAAGCCGATTCGGTGGGGCCAGCAACCGAACTCAGCCGGCCCCGAATCCCGAAGAACCCGCTTTCGACCACGCACGCCTCGTCCTCGTCGCGCACCCCAACGCCGACGCCTGCAAGCGCATCGCCGAGGCGCTCGAGCGCGAAGGGCTCCAGGTGCTCGTCGCGCACGACGGCGTCGAGGCCATCCTCTCGATCCAGCGCGCGCTGCCGCGCGTCGTGGTGCTCGACGCCGCGTTGCCCAAGATGTTCGGCTTCCAGGTCTGCGAACTGGTCAAGCGCAACGAGAGCCTGCGCCGGATCCACGTCTGCATGATGGGCGCGATCCACCGCGACGACCGCTATCGCCGCGCTCCGAACGAGATCTACGGCGCTGACTTCTATCTCGAGCCGCCGGCGCTCCCCGGTGCGCTGCTCGAGTGGCTCGCCCGTCTCGACCTGCCGCTGCACTCGCGCACGAAGCCGAGCGGCCCGTCCGCTCCGAGGCCGGAGCCCGCGTTCGAAGCTCCCGCGCCTCGAAGCGTCACGTCCGGAGCGACCGCGCATCGAGAAGTCACGTCCGGAGCCAAAGCCCATGCAAGCGAAATCGCTTCCAGCGATTTCGCGCGCAGCGAGGCGAAGCCGAGCGAAGCCCATCAGGCTCGCGGTGGCGCCGGCAACGAACCCCTATCGGCCGAAGGCCGATTCGGCGGCGTCGGCAACCAGGGCCCGACCGTCGCTCCCGCCCCGAAGCCCGCCGCCGATCCCCTCGCCGCCGAGCGGGCGCAGGCCGAGCGGCTCGCGCGCATCATCGTTTCGGACATCGTCCTCTACAACGAGGAGAAGTTCGCGGCCGCAGTGCGCACGGGCGATCTCGAGTCGCTGCAGGGCGAGCTGGCCGAGGGCCGCGCGCTGTTCCGAGAGCGCATCGACGCCAGCGTGCGGGAAGAGCGCGACTACCTCGCCGACGAGCTGGCCCGCGTGGCCCGGTCGCGGGGGATGCCGTGACGAGCGGGCTCGATCCGCGCGAGCGCGAGAGCATCCTGCACGACCTGTGCAGCGCCGACGAAGAGGTACGACGCCTCGCCGTCGAGCGCGGCGTCTTGCTGCCCGCGGCCGAGGCGTTGCCGATGCTCGCCGAGCGGCTCGGCGATCCGAGCTGGCGCGTTCGCAAGGCGGCGGTCGAAGCGCTGGCCGTCACGCCCGAAGACTGGCCGGTGGCGCAACACCTGATCGCGTCACTCGCCGACGGCGAGAACCCCGGCCGGCGCAACGCCGCGGTCGAGGCGCTCGTCCGCATCGGGCGCCGCATGGTCGTGCCGTTGCTCGAGGCGACCGAGAGTCCCGACGTGGACGTGCGCAAGCTCGTGGTCGACGCGCTCGCCGGCATCGGCAGCGAGCGCGCGACGCCGCGTCTCGCCGCGCTGCTCGATGACGCCGACGCCAACGTGCGCGGCGCCGCGGCCGACGCGCTCGCAGCGCTCGGCGGGATCGAGGCGCAGCGCGCGCTCCGCACGGCGGCCCTGCGGGAAGACGAGGAGACGCTCGTACGTTTCGCCGCGCTGCGCGGACTGGCCCGGCTCGAAGCGCCGCTGCGCGCTTCCGATCTCGCGTCGGCGATCTCGGATCCGATGCTGCGCGCGGTCGCGTTCGGCGTGCTCGGGCGCGTATCCGATCCGGAGGGCGAAGAGGTGCTGCTCAAGGGCCTCGAGTCGGGCTCGCGCGCGACGCGCGAGGCGGCGATCGAGGCCTTGCTGCGCGTCGTCGCGCACGCGGAGACGGGCGAAGCGGATCGACTCTGCGCGCGCCTGCGAAGCTGTGCGGAGACGGCCCCCGGCGCGGTCTCGGACGCGATGGTGCGGCTCGGCGAGGCGGATCTCGCCACGCGGATCCTGATCGCGCAGTTCCTCGGCATCGTCGCCGTGCCCGAAGCCGCGCTGCCGCTGCTGTGCGCGGCGCGCGACGACGAGGCGCTCGCCGAGGTCGCACTCGGCGCGCTCACCGGTCTCGGAGCCGGCGGCGAAGCGCAGATCGACGCGGTCTGGAGCACGCTCGACGGCGATCTGCAGCTGCTCGCGTGCCAGGCGCTCGGTCGCGGCCGCGGCGCGCGCGGCGCCGCACGTCTCGTGCTCGCGCTCGACGAAGCGGATCCCACGCTGCGCGCCGCCGCGGCGCGCGCAGTGGCGGGTCGCGGCGACACCAGCGCGGCGTCCGCGCTGGTTCGGCGGCTGCAGCTCGCCACCGACGACTTCGATCCCGACGCCGAGCTCGAACGCAGCGCGCTGATCGACGCGCTGGTGAAGATCACGGCTGCCTCGCCGGACGCCGACGCGCGCCGCGCGGTGACCGACCTGCTCGCGAGCTCGTTCGAGGGCGCCAGCGAATCCGTGCGCCTCGCGATCGCGCGCGTGCTCGGCAGCGTCGGTGCGGGCGATCACGCGTCGCTGATGGCGTTGCTCGCGCAGGATCCGAGCCCGGCGGTGCGCCGTGCGGCGGTCGCTGCGCTCGCGGGGCTGCGCGGAGAGGCACGCCGCGAGGCGCTGCGGCTCGCTCTCGCCGACGAGGCCGCGGCCGTACGCATCGCAGCGGCGG
>JALOQG010000163.1 GCA_025453505.1 Myxococcota bacterium
CGGTCTTCGCGACGAGCAGCAACGCGGTGCGCGGCGGCGGCTCCTCGAGCAGGCGGAGCAGGGCGTTCTGCGCCTCCTGGTTGAGCCACTCGGCGTCGGCGATCACGGCGGCGCGGAAGCCGCCCTCGTGCGAGCGCAGCCGCAGCGCCTGCTGGAGCGCGCGGATCTGCCCGATCCGCACGCGTGTATCGCCCGCCCCGCGCTCGACCCAGAAGAGATCGGCGTGATCGCCGACGTGGCGCAGCAGCGGTCCGCTCTTGCCGGTGCCGTCGATCGCGATCTCGCTCTGCGCGCCGGAGCGGCAGCAGGCGAGACACTCCTCGCACGGCCGCGCGCCGGCGGTCGCGGCGCACGCGAGTCCGCGCACGAAGCGCAGCGCGGCGGGTCGCGTCGCCTCGGGCGGACCGGAGAGCAGGTACGCGGAATGGACGCGCCCGCTCTCGAGCGAGTGGTGCAGCAGGGCTTCGGGATCGGCGCTCGTCATTGCGGTGCCGATCCTACCCGTCCCGCTCTGCGCTGTCGCGCGGATCGGGTTACGACAGGACGCCGAGTTCGCGCGCGACGCGCGCGATCGCATCGAGCGCGCGATCGAGGTGCGCGCGCGTGTGCGTCGCCATGTACGACGTGCGGATCATCGCGCGTCCGACCGGCACGGCCGGCGAGATCACGCAGTTCACGAAGACGCCTTCCTCGTGCAGCCGCGAGACCATCTTGAACGCGGTCAGATCCTGTCCGACGACGATCGGGATCACCGGCGATTCGGAATCGCCGGTGTCGAAGCCGAGCGCCTGCAGCTCCCGCTTCATGTAGTCGGTGTGCTCCCAGAGGGTCTTGCGGCGTTCCGGCTCGCGCTCGACGATCTCGAGCGCCTTCATCGCCGCGGCGACCGACGCGGGCGGCGGCGCCGCCGAAAAGATCTCCGCGCGCGCGTTGTGCTTGATGTAGTCGATCACGGCGGCGTCGCCCGCGACGAAGCCGCCGACCGTCGCCAGCGACTTCGAGAAGGTGCCCATCAGCAGATCGACTTCGCCTTCGAGACCGAAGTGCTCGGGCGTGCCGCGGCCGTTCGCGCCGAGGACGCCGAGGCCGTGCGCGTCGTCGACCATGAGCCGCGCGCCGAAACGGCGCTTGCGCTCGGCGATGCCGGGCAGGTCGCAGAGGTCGCCTTCCATCGAGAACACGCCGTCGACGACGATCAGCTTGCCCCAGCCGTCGGGCACTGCGGCGAGCTTCTGCTCGAGGCTCTCCATGTCGTTGTGCTTGAACTTGAAGATCTTGCCGAAGCCGAGCCGCGCGCCGTCGAGGATGCAGGCGTGGTCGAGCGCGTCGAGGATCGCGGCGTCGTGACGGCCGAGCAGGCACGAGAGCACGCCGAGGTTGACCTGGAAGCCGGTCGAGAAGGTGAGCGCGGCCTCGCGACGCATGAAGGCGGCGAGGCGCTCCTCGAGCTGCACATGGATGTCGAGCGTGCCGTTGAGCAGGCGCGATCCCGCGCACCCCGTGCCGTACTTCTCGAGGGCCGCGCGCGCGGCTTCCTTCACCTCGGGATTGTTCGTGAGGCCCAGGTAGTTGTTCGAGCCGAGCATCACGAGCTCGCGCCCGGCGATCGTGACGACCGGATCCTGTGCCGACGTCAGCTCGCGGAAATACGGATAGAGACCGGCGTCGCGCACGGTCCGGGCCAGTTCGTACTCGAAGCACTTGCGGAAGACATCCACGGGCGGTTCCCTCCGTCCCGGGGGGCGCCGCAATGTAACAAGCCGCGGCGCGGCGGTCGCGCGCGGCGCGATCGGGCCCCAGGAGAATCCGACGCGGCGTCGGAGGAGGCGTCCTGGACTTCGAGGGGCTGCGGGCGTTGGTCACGGGGGGATCGAGCGGGATCGGCCGCGCGACGGCGCTCGCATTGGCGCGCCGGGGCGCGCACGTCGCCCTGCTGGCGCGCGGGGCACGGGCCCTCGAGGGCGTCTGTGCGGAGATCGCGGCGACGGCGGTGAACCCCGCACAGCGCTTCATCGCGGTGCCCTGCGACGTCGCGGACGCCGCGCAGGTCGAGACCGCCGTGGCCGGTGCCGCTGCGGCGCTCGGCGGGCTCGACCTCGTCGTGAACAACGCCGGCATCGCGCACGCCGAGCGCTTCGAGGACACGCCGCTCGAGGTGTTCCGGCGCGTCTTCGAAGTGAACTTTCTCGGTGCGGTCCACGTCACGCGCGCGGCGCTCCCGCACCTGCGGGCGAGCGGGCGCGGCCACGTCTCGAACGTCTCCTCGCTCGCGGGCCTCCTCGCGATCTATGGATACGCAGCCTACGCGCCGAGCAAGTTCGCGCTGACCGCGTTCTCCGAGGTGCTGCGCCAGGAGCTGCGGCCGCAGGGGATCGGCGTCTCGGTCTGCTTCCCGCCCGATACCGATACGCCCCAGCTCGCCGCGGAGAACCGGACCAAGCCCGCCGAGACACGGGCGCTGGCCGGCAATGCGTCGCTGCTCGCGCCCGAAACCGTCGCCGACGCGCTGCTCGACGGCATCGCGCGCGGCCGCGTCTGGATCTTCCCGAACCGCTCGGGACGGCTGCTGGCCTGGGTCGCAGGAGTCGCGCCGGGCCTCGTACGCGCCGTCGTCGATCGGGAGATCCGCCGCACGCGCTGACGCGCCCGTCCTGCGCATTCCCTGCTCAAGTCCTGCCGGCTCGTGCCGATCGAAGAGGGCACACGCCGGGAGGTGACGGGAATGGCATTTCTGCGCGGGCGCAGCGAAGACGAATCGATGGCCGGGAACGAAGCGACGGGAGCGGCGAGCACGCCTGTGTCCCCTGCATCGTCCCCCGCCTCGCTGAGCGCCTTCATCGATCAGGGCTCCGAGTTCGAGGGCAAGCTGACCTTCAAGGACACGGTGCGCATCGATGGCGTCTTCCGCGGCGAGATCACGAGCCAGAACACGCTGATCGTCGGCGAGACGGGCGAGATCCTCGCGACCGTGCGTTCGCGCAGCGTGCTGGTGTCGGGCACGGTGACCGGCGACATCTTCGCCAGCGATCGGCTGGTGCTGCACAAGACCGCGCGCGTCGAAGGCGACGTCGAAGCGGGCACGATCGCCATCGAAGAGGGCGCCGTGATCAACGGCAAGATCACGATGGGCGGCTCGCGCCCGTCGGCGAATCTCGCTGCGGTGCAGGGAGGCCGGCCGCCGGCCTGACCGCTGAACAGGCATCTTCGCGGGCCCATGTCGGGGGGTGTGTGGTCCGCGAGGGGAATCGGGCGGCTGTGCTCACGCGCAGCCGCCCGATGAATTTCCGGGCTCGCGCTCAGGCGCCGACGGGCTCGACCGGGATCACCTGCGAGATCGCCGGGATTTCCTTGCGCAGCGTCGCCTCGATCACGAAACGCAGCGTGGCCTGCTGGGCCGGGCACTGGATGCAGGCGCCCTGGAAGATCACGCTGACGACACCCGCGCCGTCGACGCCGATCAGCTCGACGTTGCCTCCGTCGGCCAGCAGGCCGGGGCGCAACCGATCGACGACCGCTTCGACCTGCGTGCGCAGGCGGCGTGCGAGCTCCGCGTCGGCTTCCATCCCGGGCGCTATCGGCCGGACTCGCGCCTGCGTTGAGGGACGGGTTAGGATCGCCGGCGTGCGTGTGCAGGTGTTGCTCTTCGGCGCGCTGCGCGAGGCAGCCGGGGCGCGGGAGTTCCCGCTGACGCTTCCCGAGCCCGCCTCCGTCGCGACGCTTCGGGCGCTGCTCGAGGAGTCGCACCCTGCGTTCGCGAAGCTCGCCGGTCGCCTGCGCGTCGCGGTCAATCGCGAGTTCGCGGACGACGCCTGCGAACTCGCCGACGGCGACGAGGTGGCGTTCCTGCCTCCCGTTTCGGGCGGCAGCGGGCGCTGCTCGCTCTCGGAGCAGCCCCTCGACGCGGCCGCCGTCGCCGCGCGCGTCACGCGACCCGACGCGGGCGGCGTCGTGCAATTCGTCGGCGCGGTGCGCGATCACGCGCGCGGCCGCGCGATCCGTCATCTCGAGTACGAGGCGTACCCGCCGATGGCGCTCTCCGAGATGGAGAAGATCTGCGACGCGGCGGAACGACGCTGGCCCGGCGTGCGCGTCGCGATCGCGCACCGCGTCGGGCACCTCGCGATCGGCGATCTCGCCGTCGTCGTCGTCGCCGCCGCGCCGCACCGCGCCGAGGCGTTCGACGCCTGCCGCTTCGCGATCGACACGCTCAAGGAGCGCGTGCCGATCTGGAAGAAGGAAGTCGCGACCGACGGCGCGTACTGGGTGGACGACCATCCGTGAGCCATCGCGAACCCGGCGGCGCGCATTCGAGCGCACACGCACATCGCAGCGCCGCTCCGCGCGAGCTGGCCGCGGTCGTGATCACGGTTTCCGACACGCGCACGCACGAGACCGACACGGGCGGTGCGCTGCTGGTCGAGCTGCTCGAAGGTGCGGGACACCGCGTGGTGGAGCGTGTCATCGTGCGCGACGAGGTCGCTGCGATCCGCCGCGCGGTGGAGACCGCGCTCGCGCGCGACGGCGTGCACGCGGTGCTGCTCACCGGCGGCACCGGCATCGCGGCGCGCGACGTCACGCCCGAGGCGATCGATCCGCTCCTCGACCGCCGCATCCCCGGCTTCGGCGAACTCTTTCGTGTGCTCTCGTACCAGGAGATCGGCGCGGCGGCGCTGCTTTCGCGCGCCTGTGCCGGCACCGCACGCGGGCGCGTCGTCGCGGCGCTGCCGGGCTCGCGCGCCGCGATCCGGCTCGCGCTCGAGAAGCTGCTGCTGCCCGAGCTGCCGCATCTCGCGGCCGAGGCCGCGAAGCGCGGGTGAAGCGGCTCGCTCGCTGGGTGGCGGCCGTCGCATGTCTCGCGGCGTTCGAGGCGCGCGCGGATCTCTACGTGTGGGTCGACGCAGACGGTGAGACGCACGTCACCGACGACCCGGACGCGGTGCCCGCCGAGGCGAAGCCGCTCCCCGGAGCGGATGCCGGCGTCGGATCGCTGTGGGGCGGACGGCTGCGCGGACCCGAGCCACGCGCCGCGTCGCGCGATCGCAGCGAGGCGGACCGCCGCCGCGATCGCATCGTCGAGGGCGCGCTCGACGATCTGCGTCGTGGCGAGAGCGCGCGTGCCGCGGCCGCGCTCGAGAGCGTGCTGCGCGACGACCCGCGCAACCCGGAAGCGCACTGGTATCTCGCCGAGCTCGATCGCCGCCGCGGCCGATTCGACTCCGCCGCCCGACACCTCGAGGCGTTTCTCGCGCACGCGGGCGACGCGTACGAGACGTGGCGCGCGACGGCGGAGCGGCGGCTGCGCGGGATCGCGGCGGAGTCGAGTCTCGCCGGAGCGGGGGAGGGGCCGCTGCGCCTCGTTGCCCTCGAAAGCCCGCACTTCCGCGTGCACTACGACGCGCGCCTCGGCGAGGCGTCGCCCGGCTACGCGCGCACCGTGCTCGGGTTTCTCGACGAGGCGTATCGATCCGTCGTGTCGCGGCTCGGTGTCGCTCCGCGCGAGTCGACCGGTGTGGTGCTGTACGCGAAGGCCGCCTATCTCGCAGCGCACCGCCACCGCTTCTCGTTCCCGACCGTCGGGTTCTTCGACGGCCGCATCCACGTCGCGAGCGCTGCGCACCCCGAGACCGAGCTGCGTTCGCTGCTCTTCCACGAGTTCACGCATGCCGTCTTCGCCGAACGCACCGGCGGCGACCGCCCCTACTGGCTGAACGAAGGACTCGCCGAACTCTCCGAGCGTGCGTCGCGCGGCGAGGCCGCGCTCTCGCGCAGCGAGCGGATGGCGCTCGCCCAGCGCATCGAGTCCGGCACCTGGATTCCGCTCGCTCGACTCGCGCCCGGCTTCGGCGGACTCGACGAGGACGGCGCGCGCATCGCGTATCTCGAGGCCACGGCCGCTGCGGCCGCGCTCGAAGCGCGTCTCGGCCGCGCAGGCATCGGCAAGCTGCTCGACGCGATCGGCGCCGGTGCTGATCCCGACGTGGCCTTGCGCACGCTCGCAGGCCTCGACACGGCCGGCCTCGATGCCGACCTGCAGCGCACGATCGCCGTCGAGTTCCCGCGCTGAGCGCTGCGGGGCTACAGTCGCCTCATGCCGGAACTGCGAGAAATCCTCCTCGACGAAGCCCGCGGCGAACTCGAGCGCAGCGTCGCGCTGCGCCGCCGCCTCCACGAACGACCGGAACTCGGACTGGTGCTGCCCGAGACGCAACGCGCGGTGCTCGAGGCGCTCGGCGATCTCGATCTCGAGATCGCGACCGGCGGCGAGACGAGCGCGGTCGTGGCGACGCTGCGCGGCGCGCGCCCGGGTCCGACGATCCTGCTGCGCGCCGACATGGACGCGCTGCCGATGCGCGAGGAGACGGATCTCCCCTTCGCGTCGCGCGAGGACGGGCGCATGCACGCGTGCGGGCACGATGCGCACGTCGCGATGCTGGCGGGCGCAGCGCGCCTGCTCGCGCGCCGGCGCGCGGCGTTCGCCGGCACGGTGAAGCTGCTCTTCCAGCCGGGCGAGGAGGGCCACGCGGGCGCGCGCGTGCTGATCGGCGAAGGACTGCTCGACGCAGCGCCGCGCGTGGATGCGGCGTTCGCGATCCACGTCGATTCGTCCCTGCC
>JALOQG010000164.1 GCA_025453505.1 Myxococcota bacterium
GCGCAGGAAGCTCGCGATCCCCGCCGTCAGCAGCAGCACGAAAAAGAGCACGACGACCAGCACGATGCCGGCTTCGCGACGCTGCGCGGTGTGGACCGTCATTGGCAGTTCGCCGGCAGGCCGCCGAAGGCGCTCAGGAAGCCCGCGAACTGGCTCGCGCATACGTTTGGAGAACCCCGGACGACGTCCTGTGCGAGTTCACCGCCGAGGCTGATCACGCTCTGCAGCTGTGGGTTCAATGCGATGCACTGCGCGACGGTCACGCACTCTTCGTCTTCTTCTTCCGCCTCGCCCGACTCCTGGCGGCGCTCTTCGGCGATCGCGACGTCGTCGTCGTCGATGTCGCCGTCGCCGTCCTCGTCGACGACTTCGTCGGGCAGCGGCTGACCGGCGGCCTCGGCGAGCTGCGCCGCGAGATCGAGCGGGCGCAGCGGCAGCAGCACCTGGCGCGTGTAGGGACCCTCGACGCCTTCGCCGTCGGGTCCCGCGACGAACGACACCTCGATCTCCGCGGCGAGCGGCAGCTCGTTCGAGGCGGTCAGCGTCGACGAGTCCCAGCGGCCCGTCCAGCCGCCCTGCGGATCCTGGAAGCGGATGCCGAACGACGCGAGTCCGGCGGTGACGAGATCGCTCTGGCCGGCGTCGGGGAAGGTCCGGTCGAGCGACTCGGGAAGCTCCGGCGCACTCCAGCGACGCAGCTCGATGTCGCCTTCCTCCGTCGCTTCCGCCACCCACGCGACGATCTCGAGATCGGACACCGCGCCGGTCGAGCCGCGCGGATCGCGGCCGCGGCGCACGAACTTCACGCGGTCGGCGCCAGCGTCCGGATCGCCCGACTCGGCGAGAAAGAGCCACGGAAACGCGAGCGGATCGACGTCGGGCGGGCGCACGAGCAGCTCCGCGCCTTCGAGATCGTGCGCGACGCGATCGAGCAGCACCACCGCGCGGCGCGCGCTGCGCGTCTGCTCGACGGCCGCGTTGCTGGCGCGCGAGAGGTCGAGATAGAAATCGATCGCGACGAAGAGCAGCACCGAGACCAGGAAGATCACGGCGAGCATCTCGAGCAGGGTGAAGCCCCGCGTGTCGCGAACGCGCCGCATCACGGCGGCCCTCCCTCTCGTGCCGCGGGATCGACCGGGTCGGCGCCGCCGAGGGGATTGTTCGGCTGCGCCGCGTCTTGCGCGTTCGCGGCAGCCTGCGCGAGTGCCTGGATCGTGGCGGCCGCGGCTTCGCCGTCGAGCGCGAAGGTCGTGCGCGCGGCGACGCGCTCGCCGAATCCCTCGTCCCACACGACGCGCACGGCGATGCGACGCAGCGGCGATTGCCCGCCGCGGCCCGCACCGCTCGGGCCGAGCAGGCTCTCGCCCGGCGCGGCTTGCGCGCTGCTGCGCTCGCCACCGAGCCGGGACTGCGCGTTGCCGAGCCGCTTGCCGCCGCCGCCCGCTTCGACTTCGGGCACGACGAGCGTGAACGGCTCGACCGACACCTGGATGCGGTAGTCCTCGCTCTCGGTCTCCTCCTCGCCGACCGGTGGCGCCGTGCCGGCCTCGATCGCGCTCTCGATCTCGGCGATCGTCGCGTCGGCGAGCAGCGAGGCCTGGAGCCGCCGGCGCGCCTCGCCTTCCTGCTGGAGGCCCTGGAGTCCGCTCGATCCGAGCGTGGTGTAGGCGATCGCGAGGATCGCGACGGCCGCGAGCACTTCGAGCAGGGTGAAGCCGCGCAAGCGGCGCTCCGAGCGCCGCGCGCAGCGAGCCGTCGGCGAGCGAAGCCCATCGAGCCGGCTCCTACTCCGCATGCACGACCCGCACGAGATCCGAGAGCGGCTCGATCTCGACGCGCAGCGCGTAGTTGCCGTCGGCGTCCGAGAAGAGCACGGCGGCCGGATCCGAAGAGCCGTCGCCGTTCATGCGCAGCTCCACGATCCCGTCCTGCGCGAGGCCCTCGGCGACCTCGACGCCCACGATCACGACGCCGTCGTCGGTCGCTCGCGGGCGCCCGAACTCGCCCGGCACCGGCACGAAGTGCTCGACTTCGAGATCCGGCGGCACGAGCTGCAGGATCCGCTCGGCGCCGGGCGCGGGCGGCGGCGCGGGCTCGGGCGGCGCCGCCCACGTCACCCAGTGCGTGGCGTTCGCGACGTCCACGTGCAGCACGTGCGCGCGGCCCGTCATCACCGATCGCTGGCGCGTGAACTCGACGGCCGCCGCGAAGTCGCTCGCGTCGGCCCGCACCGCGCGGCTTCCGCCGAGATCGAGATTCGGCACCACCATCGCGGCGATCAGCCCGAAGATGGCGATCACGGCCAGCATCTCGATCAGCGTGAAGCCGTGCGCCCGCTTCAAGAAGAAGTGTCCTCGGACCAGTTGCCGACGTCCGCGTCCGCACCGCTGCCGCCGGGCTGGCCGTCGGCGCCGAAGCTCCAGATGTCCACGCCGTACGGGTTCTTCGTGCCGGGCGACTCGTAGCCGAACGGGGATCCCCACGGATCCGACGGCACGCGGCCGCCCTGCAGGTAGCCCTCGGGCCGGTAGTTGCGCGGCACGGGCTCGACGCTCGGCTGCTGCACCAGCGCCTCGAGGCCCTGGTCGGTCGTCGGGTAACGGCCGTTGTCCATCCTGTAGAAGTCGAGCGCGGCCTCGAGCTGCTTGATCTGCGTCTTGGTCGCCGTCGCGTTGGCGCGGTCGATCTGCCCGAAGATCGCCGTGCCGACGACCGCCGTGAGCAGGCCGATGATCAGCACGACGGCCATGATCTCGATCAGGGTGAAACCCGCGTGTTTCGGGGCTCGCATCTTCTGCTCCTCCTAGCGGCCGATGGCGCTCGTCAGCTGCAGCAGCGGAACGAGCGTGGCGGCGATGATGAATACGACGATCCCGACCATGATCAGGATCAGGAACGGCTCGAGCAGCGCGGTCAGACGCGTGACCGAGGTCTCGACCTGCTCTTCGTAGGTCTGCGCGACCTTCTCGAGCATCGCCTCGAGTTCGCCCGAGCGTTCGCCGACCTCGACCATGTGCAGCACGATCGGCGGGAACTCGCCGCTGGCGCGCAGCGGCTGCGCCAGCGATTGGCCCTCGGTGACGCTCTCGCGCGCGGCGTCGATGGCGGCGCCGATCACGACGTTGTTCGCGACGTGCCGCGAGATGTCGAGTGCGCGCACGATCGGCAGACCGCCCGCGAGCAGCGTCGAGAGCGTGCGCGTGAAGCGGGAGATCGCCAGCAGCCGCACGGTGCGGCCGATCACCGGGAGCCGCAGCTTCACGCGGTCGAAGCGGGCGCGGCCGCGCTGCGTGCGCAGGATCGCGCGCACGCCGGCGGCGAAGGCGACGGCGCCGATCGCGATCGCCCACCACCAGGTCCGCACGAAGCCGGAGAGCGCGATGATCGCGCGCGTGTAGAAGGGCAGGGGCTTGTTCAGGCTCGCCAGCAGCTCGGTGATCTGCGGCAGCACGACCGTGACCAGCACGCCGATCACCAGCACCGCGAAGCCGAACATCACGCTCGGGTAGATCAGGATCGACGACACCTTGTTGCGCAGCCGCACCTGGCCCTCGAGGTATTCGGCCAGCCGTTCGAGCACCTGCTCGAGCGCGCCGCCGGCCTCGCCGGCGCGCACCATGCCGATGTAGAGATCGGAGAAGACGCCGCTCTGCGCCATCGCGTCGGCGAGCGTCGCGCCCTCGTTCACGCGATCGCGGATCTGCCCGAAGATCGACTTGAGGCGCGCGCCCTCGACCTGCTCGGTGAGCGCGGAGAGGCCCTGCACGAGCGGCACGCCGGCACCGATCAGCGTCGCGAGCTGGCGGGTCGCGAGCGCGAGGTCGAGCGCGGAGACGCGGCGCAGGAACGCGAAGTCGAACGAGAGCGCGCGGCTCTTCCCCTGCTTCTCGACGGTCGGCGGGGCCGCGGCGCTCTCGGAGAGGTCGGTCAGGAACACGCCGTCGCGGCGCAGTTTCACGCGCGCGGCGCGGGCGCTCTCCGCGTCCACGAACCCGCGCGTGGAGCGTCCAGCCTGCGTGACTCCCTTGTAGGCGTATACGGGCACGGCGATCGTGGAACGCGGCCGCTAGATCTCGGCGACCACGTTCTCCTCCTCCGTGGCGCGCAGCACTTCGGCGACCGAGGTTGCGCCGCGCAGCACCTTGCGCGCGCCGTCGACGCGCAGCGCGCGCATGCCGCTCGCGATCGCCTGCCGCTTGATGCGCTTGGCGTCCACGTTCTGCGCGACCAGCTCGCGGATCGCGTCGTCGATCAACATCAGCTCGAAGATGCCGAGCCGGCCGCGATAGCCGGTGTAGTTGCAGCGCTCGCACGAGCCGGGCCGGTACACCTGCACCTGATGGCTGCTGCGCAGGCCGAGCTCCGCCAGCTCTTCGGTGGTGGCGTCGTAGGGCTCGCGGCACTGCGTGCAGAGCACGCGCACGAGCCGCTGCGCCAGCACCGCCACCAGCGACGACGCCACCAGGAAGCGCTCGACGCCCATGTCGACGAGGCGCGTGATCGCGCTCGGCGCGTCGTTGGTGTGGAGCGTCGCGAAGACGAGGTGGCCGGTGAGCGAGGCCTGGATCGCGATCTCGGCGGTCTCGCGGTCGCGGATCTCGCCGACCAGCACGACGTTGGGATCCTGGCGCAGGATCGAGCGCAGGCCCGACGCGAAGGTGAGCCCGATCTTCGGGTTGACCTCGATCTGCGCGATGCCTGGCAGCTGGATCTCGACCGGGTCTTCGACGGTGATGATGTTCACGCCGGGCGTGTTGATGCGGGAGAGCGCGCCGTAGAGCGTCGTCGTCTTGCCCGAGCCGGTCGGACCCGTGACGAGGATGATCCCGTTCGGCCGCGCGATCAGCTTGTTCCAGATCGCCAGCTGCTCTTCGTCGAAGCCGAGGTTCTCGAGGTTCAGCATCTCGCTGGTGCGCGGCAGCAGGCGCATGACGACGCGTTCGCCGTGCGTCACCGGGATGGTCGAGAGCCGCACGTCGTAGTCGCGGCCGGCGATCTTCAGCCGGATGCGGCCGTCCTGCGGCAGCCGCTTCTCGGCGATGTTGAGGTGTCCCATGATCTTGATGCGCGACACGATCGGCGCCATCAGCGCGCGGGGCAGGGCGCGCACCGGTTCGTAGAGGATGTCGTCGATCCGGAAGCGCACGCGGATCTCGCGCTCGAACGGCTCGATGTGGATGTCGCTGGCGCGCTCCTTGACGGCGTGCTGCAGCAGCGAGTTGACCAGCCGGATGATCGGCGCGTCGTCGGCCGATTCGAGCAGGTCCTGCGGCTCCTGCGAGCCGATCTCGGACGCGAGCGCGTCGAGGTCCTCGGAGGCGTCGAGCGCCAGCGCTTCGGCCGAAGCGGGGCCGCGGTCGTAGACCTGGTTGATCGCGTCGAGGATCGCGCGGCGGCTCGCCAGCTCGGGCTCGAGCTCGGCGCCGTCGAAGAGCAGGCGCAGATCGTCGAGCGCGTCGGTTTCGAAGGGATCGGCGATCGCGACGCGGATCACGCCGGCCGTGGTGCGTTCGAGCGGCAGCAGGCCGTGCGCCTTGGCGAAGCCGATCGGGATCTTGTCCACGAGCTCGGCGTCGATCTCGCCGGCGGCGATCGTGCCGCACACGGGCAGGTCGAGCGCGCCGCCGAGCGCGGCGAGGATCTCGTCCTCGCGCAGTGCGCCCTGTTCGACCAGCACCTCGACGAGCGGCCGCTCCTGGTCGGCGGCCCGCATGCGCGCTTCGTCGAGCTGCTCGGGCGTCAGCGACGTCGTACGCAGCAGCACTGCGCCGAGCGAGAGCGCACCGGGCGCGGGCGCGCTCGCGGCGGCACTCACGGCTGGATGTCCTCGCGTCGTTGCACCATCACCTGGGGCGCCAGCGCATAGCCGCGGCGCAAAGCCTCGGCGGCGCGTTCCGCGGCCGGAAGATCGACGAAAGGTCCGACGCGCAGTTCCAGCAAGACGCGACCGCTGGCCCGCGACGACACCAGCGTGCCTTCGTAGCCGGCGTCGATGAGGCGTGTGAGCGTGGATTGCGCGACACCTGGATCGGCGAACACGCCGCCGAGCACCAGGTAGCGCGCGGGCTCGGTCGGCCGGGCCGCCGCCTCGCGCGCGCGGGCCCGCGAGACCGACTGCGCGCGCTCGATCTCGAGCATGCGCTCGATCGGGTAGCGGCGGTCGAGAGCCTCGACGGCCCCTTGCGCCGGATTCTTGCCGAGGTCGGCGCGCGGATCGCCGAGCACGCCGATCGGCTCGTCGAGCTCGTCCGGATCCTGCGACCGGTTCTTCTCGAGCGCCTGCTCGGAGCGGCGCCGGAACTCCTCGCGCTTGACGATCGACTGCTTCTCGAGGTCCGCCGGACTGCGGATCACGCGCGGCGTCAGGAAGACGAGCAGGTTGCGCTTGGTCAGCGTGGTCGAGGTGCTCTTGAAGATCCAGCCGAGCACGGGGATGTCGCCGAGCCACGGCACCTTGTTGACGGTATCGGTGTAGTCGTCGCTGATCAGACCGCCGATCACGACGGTCTCGCCGTCCTGCACCACGACCGAGTTCTCGATGCGCCGGTTCGAGAGCGCCGGGCCGACCTGGTTCGGGTCGCCGACGCCCTGTTGCAAG